>NZ_JBQASY010000004.1:0-219869 GCF_051909435.1 Enterococcus sp. 125944
AACGGAGCCAAGCACGACAGAGCCAAGCACAACGGAACCAAGCACGACAGAGCCAAGTGTCACAGAACCAAGCGTAACGGAACCAAGTACGACAGAACCAAGTACGACAGAGCCAAGCGTAACGGAACCAAGTACGACAGAGCCAAGTGTTACCGAACCAAGCGTAACGGAGCCAAGCACGACAGAGCCAAGCACAACGGAACCAAGCACGACAGAGCCAAGTGTCACAGAACCAAGCGTAACGGAACCAAGTACGACAGAACCAAGTACGACAGAACCAAACACAACTGATTCGTCCATGTTAGGGACTCAGAACAATCAATCAGAATCAAGTCACTCTGCTGCCTTAAACGCTTCAAATAAAACGAATGATAAAAAACTTCCACAGACAAATGATGAGAAGGCGAGTTGGATGCTTGTCCTCGGCATAATGATTGTGAGTGTTATAGGTGGGACAATTATCATACGCATGAAATAACTATCTATCTTTCACGATTAAATCGTGTTCTCAGCTAGGCTTTTGCCTAGCTTTTTTTGTTTATGTTCAGTAAAAACTCAAAAATTTTTTAATAAACAGTATATAACACTTGATAACAGTTGTGTACTGTTATATACTGTTTGTAACGAGAAGGGGGAAGAAAATGTGAGATTGATTATTAATACTTCCTTAATGGTGCCGATTTATGAGCAGATTGTCGATCAAATCAAAGGGCATATTCGAAATGGGGAGCTGAATGAGAATGATCCGTTGCCATCTGTCCGCACACTGTCAAAAGAATTAAAGATCAGTGCTTTAACGGTCAAAAAAGCCTATGATACGTTAGAATCTGAAGGTTTTACAGTAACGGTTCACGGGAAAGGAACTTATGTAGCTGCTACCAATACAGAGCTTTTATTGGAAGAGCAAAAAAAGGAGCTGGAACAAGACTTGGAACAAGCAATTCTAAAAGGGCGACGTTGCGGGATTAGTGATGAAGAGATAAAAAGTTTGTTTGAATTGATATTGGAGGGTTGAAACATGTTGAAAATTGAGCATCTAAAAAAGCAGTATGATAATTTTTCTCTTGATTGTTCATTAGAAGTTCAAAAAGGTACTATCACAGGGTTGATTGGTCAAAATGGAGCAGGTAAAAGTACTACGTTTAAAGCAGCTCTTGGTTTAATTCCTTTTGACAGTGGGAAGATCACACTTTTAGGCAAGGATAGTAAAGAACTCACCCCAAAAGAGAAGGAAAAGTTAGGTGTTGTTTTATCCGATTCTGGCTTCAGCGGCTATTTAAGGATTAAAGATATTGTTCCTATTTTACGGACAATGTATAGCGAATTTGACGAAGACTTTTTTACCGAACAAATTCAGCGATTCCAACTACCAGTGGATAAAAGACTCAACGACTTTTCAACAGGGATGAAAGCAAAACTAAAAGTATTAGTAGCTATATCGCATCACGCTAAATTGTTGCTTTTAGATGAGCCGACAGCTGGCTTGGATGTGATTGCCAGAGATGAATTACTTTTGATGTTGAGAGAGTTCATGGAAAAAGATGAAGAGTGTGCGATTTTGATCAGTTCCCATATCTCTAGTGATTTAGAAACACTTTGTGATGATCTTTATATGATCCATGATGGACGAATGATCTTACACGAAGAGACCGATGTCTTGTTAAGTGATTATGCACTATTGAAAGTTGATCCGGAGCAATACAAAGAACTGGATAAACAATTTATTCTCCGATACAAAGAAGAAAGCTATGGGTATAGTTGTTTAACGAATCAAAAACAATTTTATATGGAGAATTTTCCTAAAATAGTCATTGAAAAAGGATCAATTGATGAAGTGATTATGATGATGGTAAGGGGGCGTGAATAATGACAGGTTTGTTGGTAAAAGATTTTAAATTGATGGCCACACAAAAAAATTTCTTTTTGGTTATTCTTTTGATTGTAATAGGAATGATCTCGTTTACAGAGGATGTATCATTCCCACTAGGTTTCTTAACCTTTGCGCTTTCTTTATTCACATTAAGCACTATCAGCTATGATGAATTTGACAATGGGTATGCGTTTTTATTCACTTTACCTATTACTCGAGTGGGCTATGTGCTGGAAAAATATTGTCTAGGATTTCTACTGGGATTTAGTTCATGGCTTTTGGCAACTTTCTTAGGATTGATTGCAACAGTTGTTAGAGATACTACTTCTCTCACTGAGATCTGGCAGATTGCAGCAATGATTCTGCCTGTTATGATCATCATCCAATCTATTATGATTCCCTTCCAACTAAAGTTTGGCGGCGAAAAGGGCAGAATTGCCATTATTGGTGCTGTTGGACTTCTGATAGTCGCTGGTGTTGTGATTGTAAAAGGGGCAAAGCTCTTCTTTAATGTTGATCTGATTGCTCAATTGAACACATTGCCCATTGTCAGCATGGGTATGCTCTTTCTTATTGCATTAGTGATTGCTATGCTACTTTTTGCACTCTCTGTGAGGATCAGTATTTCGATTATGAAAAAGAAGCAATTCTAAAGAGTTCTTTTTTGAATAAAAGAGAATACGTGTCAGAAAAACAGACAAAACGAACTGAAGGAAAAAATCAGCTAGTCTTTAGATAGAGGATACCTCTGACGGGTTCTAGTGAATGATCAATGGTTTAGCTCTCTTCCTCCAAGCAATGAGCAAATGAAACAATCTTTGTTGTTAGTCATGTGGTTGGCGAAATATGATCAACTAGCAACAGAACGTATAAGTGATATAAATATTTTTTAAAAGAGTGAAACATTGGTTTCGCTCTTTTTTATTCTGGAAAAATGTTGCATTTGCAACAATAAAAAGGTAGGATAATGATAGAAGAGGAGAAAGAAGAATGAATGACATTTTACGAGAAATTGGCTCGATTAGCCGAATGCTTGATGCCATTGCCAATATTGAATTTAAAGAGTTAAAGCTGAACAAAGGGCAGTATATTTATTTGGTTCGTATTTTTGAGAATGAGGGGATTATCCCTGAACGATTAGCAGAGGTGATTAAAGTCGATCGGACAACGCTGTCAAGAGCTGTCCGAAAGTTGGAAGAGAATGGATTCATTTTAAAAGAATCCGATCCGTTCAATAAAAAAATCAAACATTTATACACAACTGAAAAAGGAAAGCATGTTGTGCAGTTTATCTTAAGAGAAAACGAATACTCGAACAAAATCGCTACCACTCAACTATCCGCATCAGAAATAGAAACGGTGTCAAATTTACTTTCAAAGATCAGAGAATCTATTGAATCGGATTGGGCGATTGTAAAGAATGGTGGAAAAAGAGACTACTAATTAGATAGGGCAAGAGAAATCGGCACTGTAGGATAGAAAATCGTTTTCTTTTTCAAAAATGTGATCAACCTTCCCTAGTTTAAAAGGACAGGTTTAAATAATGATCAACTTTTGGAATCAATTGGCGGAACTAGCAAATATTGTTTTGCCGCTTTTTTATTAATACATTTGGAGTGTGAAAGTAATGAAGAAAATAGTGATTGATCAAGCATTCTGGGAAATCTTTCCCCAAGCACAAATTAGTTGTCTCGTTGTGAAAGGGATCGACAATTCAATAGATCCTGCAAAAGAAAGTTATTTTACGGAATTGCTGGAAAACGGTAAGCGCGAAGCTAAGCGATTCTTAACGAATGCAACCTTCAGTGAAAATCCAGTTGTCCAAGAATGGCGGGAAGCTTTCCAAAAATTTAAAACAAAAAAAGGTGCCCGTTCTTCCATAGAAGCATTGTTGAAGCGTGTTAATCAAGATCGAACTTTTTTTCCAATCAATCCATTAGTAGATCTCTACAATAGTGTCTCTATGAAGTATGGGATGCCTTTAGGTGGAGAAGATATGGCTGCAATCGCAGGTGATTTACACCTTGGACTAGCCAAGGGTGGGGAGTCATTTTTCCCATTAGGCGCCGAGGCGGATGCGCCAGCTCTAGCAGGAGAATTGATTTACTATGACGAGCAAGGAGCCATCTGCCGCTGTTTAAATTGGCGAGAAGCGCAACGCACGATGTTAAAAGAAGAGACCGTCAACGCAGTATTGTTCATTGAATCAATCAATGAAGAACAACATTTACGGGCTGATGCCGCAATGGCTGAGTTGAAAAAATTAGTCGAAGACTACTTCAAAGTCGAAACCAGCCTATATACCTTGAGCCGGAATCATACGGAAGTAACGATTTAAGAAAGGAATAGAATGCAATAAGTAGAGAGTATTGTAAAGGAATAAAAAGGGAGGACTTGTTGCGGAACCGTCAGCTTTGATGATTTACTTTAGATTGCAAGAAATAGAAGTATCTATGAAAATGAAAAGAGTCTCTAGCGGAAGGGCAAGATCTGTGAACGGTCTAAAAAAAATGTGACTGCCTTGAGTGATTTTTATTGGATCATAAATTTTATGCTAAGGACTCTTTTCAAGATGACCTATAGTCGAGGGAAATATCCTCGAAATTATTCATTCCAAGCAACTTCCTCTGTCACCTCTTGGCTTTTTAAGAATCGTAAGCTATGATAAACGGAGAAAGAGGACAAGGAGAACAGCGATGAAAGAACAATTACTTGCTTACTTGCAAAACCAGACGGCTTTTTTCTCTGCAGAAAATGTAAGCGATGTCTTTACAGCGAAAGATATTGCCGAGAAGTTTTCAGTCAAGAGAAACACGATCAGTCACTATTTGAATCAGCTAACGGAAGAAGGTCGTTTAGTGAAAATTGCGACCCGACCCGTTTATTTTTTTCATAAGCAGGCATTTGAGAGCCAAAACTACCCCTTAACACAAAACGTATACGAGAGTCTGGCTGCTGTTGCGGCGGAAAAACCTTTTTTTGATCAAAAAGAAGATTTCTTTTCCAGTGTGATCGGCAGCAAAGGCAGTCTGGCAGAAGTCATTGAACAGATCAAGATGGCCGCCTTCTATCCAAATGGTGGGCTTCCCTTCTTATTGACGGGGGAAAGTGGGACGGGGAAGAGTTTTCTGGTAAAAATGTTCCATCACTATTGTGTGGCCAATGAATTATTGGAAGTCGATGCGCCTTTGATCACCATCAATTGCGCACAGTACGCCAACAACCAAGAGCTATTGACTAGTAATTTATTTGGACATGTCAAAGGGGCTTTTACCGGTGCAGAGGAAGATCGTGCTGGTGCTTTTGAAGCAGCAGATGGCGGTGTCTTGTTTCTCGATGAAGTTCATCGGTTGAATGCTGAAGGACAGGAAAAATTATTCACTTTTCTGGATCAAGGTGTCATCTATCGAATGGGGGATACAAGACGACCAGTCACGGTGGATTGTCGGTTGGTGTTTGCAACGACAGAAGATTTTAAACAAACTTTTCTAACAACTTTTTTGCGGCGAATCCCGATCCAAGCGACATTGCCTGCTTTGGAAGAACGAACGATTTCTGAACGGAAGCAACTGATCTTGCAAGCATTTTTTGAAGAGCAAAAGCGCATCGGTTTGCCGTTAGAACTCTCACCTCAAGTGATCGAAATGTTAACGACGAGTCATTTTTCTGGGAATGTCGGTGAATTGAAAAGTACGATCAAGATTATTACTGCCAAAAGCTATACTGCTAGTCTAAAGCGGAAAGCCAAAAAAATAGCAGTCACGGTCTATCATTTACCAGAACATTTACTGCAATTGACAGATGAACCCAATGAGTCAGCGACGACGCAATCGATTCTTATCGATGGGCAAACGCAAATCCAGCAGCTGACTGCCGAAAGTGAGCCAGAACAACAAAAGATCATTCAAACATATGAACAGATCCTGCTCAATTATGTCCAGGCAGGACAGGATTTTACAGCTGCAGCTGATCCTATTTCTAAAGTGATTGAAAGACTATTCGAAAATTTATTGTTTGATCATAAGCAAGAACAAAAGCAGCGGACGATGATTTTTGTGACCGAGCATGTCCAGCGAATGATGGAACAGATTGAACATTCCTTCCAAATCAGCTTTAACGGCAGCATGGTTTATACGATCAGTTATTATTTATGGCTGCGGCGAAACGTGGAGTGGCTGCCGGATGATCAAGACAAACTTTTATTGACAGAGAACCTACTGAAGAGCGTTAAAAAGCATTATTCGACAAGTGATCGCTACACCGAAAATCTGTTAGGGCTAGTACAAAAAGCATTGGATATCGAGCTAACCAGTATGGACCGCATTATCTTTACACTCTATATCAACGATATGGGGTATACCAAAGATTCATTGCTTCCGAGAAGTATCATCGTGGCTCATGGCTACGCAACTGCCAGCAGCATTGCGAATGTAGCGAATCGTTTGTTGAATGAATCGGTTTTTCAGTCTTTCGATATGCCATTAGATGTCACGCCCAAGCAAATTGCAGAAAGGGTCACTGCATATATTCAGAAAAATGATGTATCTAATGGACTAGTGGTCTTGTTCGACATGGGTTCGTTGAAAGAAATCTATCAGTATATTCCAGAATTGACGGTTCCAATCGTCATGATGAACAATGTAACGACAAGTGTAGCCATCGCTGTGGGGGAATGTATCCAGCAAAATGTTTCGCTGAGGGAAATTCCAGAACGGGTAAATACCTACAGTCAAAATGAATGGGAGATTATTCTTCCGCAAACGAAAAAAGAGAAAGTTGTCATCACAACGTGTTCAACAGGGATTGGAACTGCGGTTCAAATCTCAAATTTATTAGAAAAGAGCATTCCAGATCATTTACAGATTCGAATTCTCCCTTATGAGTTCAATCAGTTGGACAATAGGGAACATGTCAAACAGGCTTTGACATCGTATGACATTGTTGGTGTTGTAGGAACCAACAAACCTCGTCAAGAGCTGGCTCCTTTTATTTCTTTAGAAGAACTGATTTCTGGCGCAGGTACAGCAGTGCTATTAAGTTGGCTGAAAGAAGAATTGGATGAAGAGATGATTGCTTATGTGAACAATCAATTAGTAAGAAACTTTTCGCTGGATCGAGTGATTCAATCTGTGACGATTCTAGATACAGAGAAAGTGATTTCTCAAATGGAATTCTTTGTGGGGAATCTGGAACGTATATGGCAGCAAAGAATCACTAATGACCGCAAGCTTGCGTTGTTTGTCCATACAAGTTGTTTGATCGAACGACTGATTCGAAATGAAGCCATTGAGAATTATCATGCCAGCGACACACTGCTTCAGTGTCATGAAAAACAGCTGAAAGAGATCAAAAAGGCGTTTAGTGTCATTGAAAAGGTTTACAGTGTCGCGATACCAGAATCTGAAGTTTGCTATATCTATGATGTTTTATTTGGAAACACGGATTCTTCAATGGTTGAAGCGGATTTTTAATCGATAAGGAAAGCGTGCCACTTTTTTTGGCACGCTTTTTGCGTTTAATAAAGTGTAACTTGGCGCAAAGAGAGGTGAAAGCAGTGGAGCAAATCATTATTTTAGCATCACACGGTAAATTTGCATCAGGAATCTTGCATTCTTTAGAACTTATTTGTGGAAAAAAACAATCAGTCATTGCCATTGATTGTTATGTTCAAGAAGCATTCGATCTAACAGCAACTATAGATACACTGATGGAAACCTATAAACAGCACGAAATGATCGTTATCACAGATATTTTCGGTGGCAGTGTGAACAATGAATTTTTACGTTATATCCAACAACCGAATTTCTACTTGATCGCAGGATTGAATTTGCCATTGTTGATTGAATTGACAACACAACTTCAAGGAGGAGGTGCCATCTCAGAAACGATCCACCAAACGTTGGCTAATTCGAAAGATATGATCCAGTTCTGCAATGAGAGTGTAGCAAAAGAAATCGAAGAAGAAGAATTTTAGGAGGAACGACATGATTATTTTGACACGAGTCGATCACCGACTCTTACATGGACAAGTTGCATTTTCTTGGACGCAAAGTTTAGGGGCAGATTGTATCTTGATCGCCAATGATGATGTGCCGACAAATGACATTCGTAAGACAACGATCAAACTAGCTAAACCACAAGGCGTTAAGCTAGTAATCAAAACAATCGAAGATTCTATTCATGCGTTGAAAAGCGGTGTGACCGATAAATACAAGTTGTTCATCGTGGTGGAATCCATTGAAGATGCCTATAAGTTAGCGGAAAACTATCCAGAGATCACTAAAATCAATTTGGGCGGGATCAAAGCCAAAGAAGGCACCAAGAATATTGGCAAAGCAGTCAATGTTTTACCGTTTGAAGAAGAACTTCTGAAAAAAATGGTTGCTAAAGGAATCGCTGTCGATATCCGGCAAGTACCTTCAGATAAAAAAGTCGCTGTCGAAGATGTTTTATAAAGAAAGGAGTAACAGAGATGCTGCAAGCAATATTACTTGGAATTGTTGCATTTATCGCGCAATCTGAATATGCATTAGGAACGTCATTACTGTCGCGTCCTATTGTTACTGGATTGTTTACAGGAATCGTATTAGGGGATGTCAGCACCGGAATCATTATGGGTGCAACACTGGAACTAGCGTTTATCGGCTCTTTTTCTGTTGGTGCGTCTATTCCGCCCGATGTCGTAACTGGTGGGATTCTTGGTACAGCCTTTGCAATTACAGCAGGAGCGGGAACGGAGACGGCTTTATTGTTAGGACTCCCGATCGCAACATTGACACTTATCTTGAAAAATGTTTACTTGGGACTGCTCATTCCTATGATGAACCAAAAAGCCGATTTGTACGCGGCAGATGGTAACTACAAAGGTGTGGAAAGAATGCACTTATTGGCAGGTTTTGGCTTATCACTGATGTTGGCTCTTGTAGTTACGATTTCCTTCATGGTAGGCAGTAATACGATTAGTAAATTGTTGGATATGATTCCGACCTTTGTTCAGAACGGTTTATCAGTAGCAACTGGCTTGATCCCAGCCCTTGGATTTGCCATGTTGGCTAGGTTACTGATCAATAAACAAGTTGCTCCTTATTTCTTTTTAGGGTTTGCATTAGCAGCTTATTTAGAGCTGCCTGTTACAGGAATTGCAATCTTTGGTGCGATAACAGCCGTTGTAGTTGTGAATCTAAGAAACATACGCGGACAAGGGCAATCTATTCAAACGACTTCAGGGGAGGTACTAGATGATGATGAAGACTTCTAATGAGAAAGCCGAAATTACCAAAAAAGAATTGAATCGTGTCTTCTGGCGTTCGTTTCAAATGGAGTTCTCATGGAACTATGAGCGGCAAATGAACCTGGCTTATGTCTATGCGATGATTCCGATTTTAAAGAAACTGTACAAAACAAAAGAATCGATGGCCGATGCATTGAAACGTCATCTGGAATTTTTCAACACGACCCCTCATATCGTGACACTTATTTTAGGAATCAATGCAGCGATGGAAGAAGAAAATGTGAATGATCCAAATTTTGATTCCTCAGCGATCGATAACATCAAGACATCCTTGATGGGACCTTTAGCTGGGATTGGGGATTCCTTCTTTTGGGGAACGTTACGGCTGATCGCCACTGGAGTAGGAACTTCATTGGCTTTACAAGGAAACATATTGGGACCGATTCTCTTTCTGCTGATTTTCAATATTCCTCATTTACTGTTTCGTTATTTTGCTACTGGTTGGGGATATAAGCTTGGAACAGGATTTTTAAAGAAAATCCAGGAAAACGGTATGATGGAAAGCTTAACATACGGCGCCGCGATCATTGGATTGATGGTCGTGGGAGGAATGACAGCTACGATGATCGATATCAATATCCCATTACAGATCGGTTCGGGTGAAAATGCTGTTACAGTACAACGTATCTTTGATGATATCGTTCCGAAAATTTTATCATTAGGTGCGTTTGGGGCTGTCTTTTATCTGCTGAAAAAAGAAGTCAAGCCGTTGATTATTCTGCTTGGATTAGCAGTAGTTGGTATTTTGGGATCTTTGATTGGACTTTTTTAAGGAGGAATTGTTGTGGCAACGATGATGGATTATATTCAGGAAGAGCAAGAAACATTAGTTGAGATATTGCAGGGATTTGTTCCTAAAAAAGAAGAAAGAAGATCAGCGATTGAACATTTAATGATTTTGGCAACAGGCTCTTCTGCCAATGCCTGTTTAGCAGCAAAGTACGCACTGGAGAAGTTGGCGCAGATCACTGTCACGATCGAGGAACCATACCACTTTAATCACTATGGTCATCTTTCAAAAGAAATTGAGACAGTTCTGGCGGTTTCTCAAAGTGGAAAAAGTGCCTCGACAATAGATGCCGTGGCGCATTTGTCAGAGCAAGGTCTTTACACCATCGGTTTGAGCAGTGATCTCGAAAGCCCCCTTGTGCAAAAAGTAAACGAAAGAATTGATCTAGGAACCGGGATCGAGACCGTTGGATTCGTGACGAAGGGATATGTCGCAACGGTATTGCAACTCTATCTGTTAGGCGTATCGATTGGCTACAGCAAAGGCTTATTGTCCGATGACCAAGTGTCGATTATCAAAAGCCAGTTAGAGAAGATGATTGAGGCTGTTCCTCAAGTCATTGATAAAACGATAGCTTTTTTTGAGAAAAACGTCAGTACTTTTAAACTAGCCAATCGGTTTGTGACAATTGGTTACGGCCCAAACTGGGGAACCGCAAAAGAATTTGAAACGAAATTTACCGAAACTGTTCGAGTACCTTCTCAAGGCGTGGAATTAGAAGCGTATATGCACGGTCCTTATCTTGAAGCAAACCATGAACATGTGCTTTTCTTTATTGAAGCGCCAAGCTCGAATCAAACAAGATCTCAGTTATTGCGTGATTATATGACTTCTCATGTGGGGAAAGCTTATACAATCACTGTAGCAGCAGCGGCTGACTCCGATACACTTGGGCTGGATGTTGCATGTGAGGAACTTTTTTCTCCGTTGCTCTTAGTTATTCCGTTTCAAATTTTCTCCTATCTTGGGGCAGCTGCTAAAGGAATCGATTTAAGTAAACGTATTTTTGACGATTTTGATCAAGTGTTAAAAAGTAAAATTTAGAGGTGGAAAAATGCTTAAATTTAATGAACAACAACAAATTGACGATATCCAAGGAATGTTAGACTTGCGCCCAGAAATTGAAAAGTTGATCGACACCCTTGACGAAAAAGGCTTTGATGGGATCTATTATCTAGGAATTGGCGGCACGTATGCTTCTGCTATGCAAGCAGTTACTTATATCAATGGAAAAAGTGATCTGCCTGTTTATGTCCAGCATGCGGCGGAATACTATACAACAGGGAACCGTCGCTTGACAAAAGACTCATTAGTTAT
Organism: Enterococcus sp. 125944; assembly: GCF_051909435.1. NCBI lineage: Bacteria > Bacillati > Bacillota > Bacilli > Lactobacillales > Enterococcaceae > Enterococcus > Enterococcus sp. 125944. The sequence goes on from NZ_JBQASY010000004.1 coordinate 11,269, forward strand.
CTTGTCATCTGTCACTGGTACGACACAAGAAGTGGTAAAGGCTGTCGCAGAAATCAAAAAAGTAGGAGCGACATTGCTAGGATTTATTGATACAAAAGGCAGTGTCTTGGCAGAACAGTGTGACCATGTCATCACGTATCCTGCACCAGGAACAGAACAAATCAAATTCTTTATGGTTGCGGATCGTTTAATGAAAAATCATGGGGATTTTCCTGATTACGAAGAGTATTATCAAGAATTGGATCAGCATCTAGCAAAAGGATTAGTAGAAGCAGAGAAACAAGCGGATGAATTTGGCCGATCGTTTGCGGAAAAACATCGTCATGATGCGATGCACTATTTCATCGGTGCGGGAAATCAATGGGGTGCTGTTTATTCTTACGCTATGTGTTACTGGGAAGAACAAAGCTGGTTGCGTTCTAAATCAATCCACGCCGCTGAATTTCTTCACGGGACGTTGGAAATCGTTGATGAAACAACCCCTGTGACCGTCTTTTTAGGCGAAGATGAACAGCGGCCATTATCAGAAAGAGTAGCTAAATTATTGCCAAGAATTTGTGGCGACTATACATTGATCGACACGAAAGACTATCCTGTTTCAGGAATCAGTGAGAAATATCGTGGCCGTGTACTGTCTCATTTATTGATGCATTGCGTGACACAACGTATTGATGCCTATGTCGAGCAAATGAATTGCCACCCAATGGAGATACGACGCTACTATCGCCAGTTTGAGTATTGATAGCATACAGACCTTAGATAACTCTTATAAGTTTCAAAGAAACGAGGCATATAACGCTTACTTCATAATGAAGAAGCAGGAATAGATTCAATTATGAACAAGCGGCCTACTGGTCAATCTACTCAGGATTGATCGATAGGCCGTACTTTTTTGACTTGTTAAGAGGTCTATGTGTTTAGCGATTGAAGATATATTAATAGACAAATAGAAGCGAAGGCTTTTTTCTTTTTTCTAATAAATTTTCTATTTAAATCACTTTGTCACAGGTGATTTTTTGTTTTTAATTGTGCATAGTGTAAATGATAGACTTTTCTTCCTATAATTGTTGCTGGGAAAAAATAGTGCCGCTTGATTGGAGTTGTGAGTTATTAAAAGGGTCTTATACCTAGACTCTCAAAAAAACATACTTTTTTCTCAGGAGAAAAATTAATGTGGAAAGAATGAGCTATCACGGCATAATGCTGCCTTACATTGTTTAGTAAGCTGATTTTTTATAGATGAGAGCCTAGTGCATCTATTCTTCAACAACAACTGCTGTTCCGCTAGCTGTTACAACGATGAGCATGATATCAGAATTTACAAATTGATTATAACTAACACGGGTATTGATTATCGCGTTTGCAGATAGACTACGGGCTTGTGATTCTAATTCTAAAAGAGCCAATTTCCTTCCGCTTGAATATTCATTAGAATAAGTAGTAGATTTTCCGCCAAATATCCCTTTAATACCACTGATTGTATCTTTCACAATGTTAATTGAAATGACTTGTTCATTAAAGATAGCTCCTTTTACTTCACGAATTCTTTTATCCGCAATTGTTTCCGTTGTTACTGTAAACATGTCCAATCCCCTTTTCTTATAATTTAATCTCAACAGTAAAAATGGTGGCATTATTATAGGCTAATGAACAATAGATATTTTCAAAAACTAAGAAATGATGTGGTGAAGTATCCTTTATAGCCAGTAATTTATCAGCTAAAAAAAGATCAATATTTTTTTTAATGCAGTCTTCCGTATTAACGATAAAGCTCATACTGGCATAAGTCCCTTTAGCAAAGAAAAGATCATCCTCTTTATTTTTGCTTTGAAAGCAAGGAATCACTTCATTTTCATTATGAACATAGAATAGTTGATCGAGGGACGAGAAGTTCATTTTTGTTGCTTTGATCAAATCAATCTCGGAATTATCAATAACCGATTCCGGAAAAGGATGGAAGTAGCGATCCGTTCTTTCAAAGAAAGTTATTTCATTTAGCTTGTAGCGTTCTTGAGCCTGGATGATGTTCTGCACGGTATTTTTTATAGCAAGTAATTCGTCGATTTTTTTTTGAAGATTTTGTTCAGCTTCCAAAAAATAGTGGGCTACATCCTCTTCAGTTAAAACCGTTTTAATTGTTTTAAGAGAGTAGCCAATGTTCCTAAGAACGATAATTTGATATAATCTATAAACATTTTCTTCATCGAAAAAGAAATAACCATTGTCTCTCCTTTCCTTAGGTGTCAGCAAATCAATATCAATATAGTGCCGGATTGTGTGTTTTGAAATAGAAAATAAGGTTGCTAGTTCACTTGTTGTCAGTAATTTCATCGTTCGCCTCCTAATAATCAGTATATAGTGTCGGGTAACCACACAGTCAATAACAAATGTAATAAAGATAATAAATACGTTTGTAGTCAGTATCCTCAATATTGCGATAAAAAAACATTTTAATTTTTTCATTAAACAAGTAGATCATAAATTTCCCTTCAAATCCGACCCTAGCCGTAGGTCGAAACGTATCTCTTATAGTACAATAATAGAAACAGGAAAATAGTTAGATGGAGGATACTATGAAAAAAAATATCAGAAAAAAACAAATGATTTTAGCCACTCTCTTGGTTTCTAGCCAAGTTTTAGTTGCCGCACCATTAGCATTTGCTGAAGAATCAACTTCAAGTGAAGGGAGCTCAGCAATCTCACAAACGATCGAAACCTCGTCTTCGGCAGCTTCAGAGACAGCAAGCTCAGAAACTGCGACTTCTACGACGGATAGTAAAGAAAAATTGCAGATCAATGCGGTAGCCATTGGTAATGCATTAACAAAAGAGCAAGAAAACTATACCCTGGATCAACTGGGGATCAAAGGAGAAACACCGATCTATACGACTTCAGGTTCCGATTTAATGAAATATATCCCTGATGGTGGCTTTACTAAAGATTGGGCGGTGTATAGTTCTGTCCGCATGCAGACCCTTGATAGTGGCGAAGGAATCACGGTGGATATTGCGACACCTAAAAATATCACCCGCATCACTGCCGCACAATACCAAAATGCCGCACTGACTGCTGGGATCACAGATGCTAAGCTAACAGTAGCTTCTGCTGTACCGATTGACGGTTCTGGGGCATTGGCAGGAGTCTACAAAATCGTTGAAGAATCCGGCGGCATCATCAATCAAGATCGTGTCAGTGTTGCGCAAGATGAAATGGATGTCTTATCAACCATTACAGAAGAAAACAAAGACAAAGAAGGCTATTCTGATGAAGCTCTGAATGCTGCACAAGAACAAGCGAAAACAGAGCTAGCTGCCCAAACAGCTGATGGCTCAGAATTGACCCAATCCGATATTCAAGCAACTGTTGAAAAAGCATTGAAAGACAATGGTTTAGAGGGAATCGTGACTTCGGATCAAGTTACTGAATTGACAACATTGATGAGCGACATGAAAGACAAAAATATTTTTGAAGATTTTGTCAAAGAGTTGGATCTTTCAGAAGCCCGCAAACAAATTGAAGAAAAATCCAAAGGACTATGGGAAAATGTTAAAAACTTCTTCAGTGGACTTTGGTCTTCGATCACGGGTGTATTTGGCGGAAATTCTAACGAATAAGCAGTTGGCTAAATGAATGTAATCAAAAACGAACGAAGGATAATGCAAGGCGGTCGTCATCTATGATGGCCGCTTTTTTCAAAGGAAAGGAATGTGATGAGTATGAGTTGTTTAGGAAACCTGATTTGGATGATTTTTGGTGGATTGCTTGGTGCAATTTCGTGGTTTTTGGCCGGTTGTCTGTGGTGTGTGACGATCATCGGTATCCCGATTGGTTTGCAGTGTTTTAAATTCGCTTCTTTATCATTGGCTCCTTTTGGAAAAGAAGTTGTCTATAGTGGTTCAGGGGTTTCTTTGCTATTGAATATCCTGTGGCTGATTTTTTCAGGAATACCTTTGGCAATCGCTCATCTGATGAGTGCCATTCTCTTAACGATTACGATTATTGGGATTCCTTTTGCGAAACAGTCGCTGAAACTAGCGGGTCTAGCATTGATGCCTTTTGGTGCCACGATCGTTTCAACAAATCGCTAAACAAAGTGATCTGCTTGATTTCCGGCAACAGCAATACCCATCTAGTAAAACTGCAAGATTTTCTTTTCGAATAGACAGATACGAAAAAGAGCCTTTTGACGGGCTCTTTTTTGCTTGCTCCGATAGTTGATTTACGACTCACTAGGGGAATGAAGCATAAATTTTCTAAGAAAGGATCGCTCAGGCAGCACAGTGAAAAGAAAGCGACTGAGTAAATAACCAAGTAATGCCCCAACGGTATTTGCAATTAAATCCACGACATCTGCCCCTCGCCAGCCGCCTAGGAAATAATTGCTTAAAAACTGCAGTACTTCGATACTAAAGCTGACCGAAAATCCCAGCAGAACAGCTCGAAAAATAGAAGTTTTGTTAACCATCAAATAATAAAAAACAGCTAATGGCGCCAACATAATAAGATTAGGGAGTATCGAAAGATCTGCTGCTAAGGAGAAGTTGATGCGACTAAGCCAATCGGATTGATTGGCATAGACCCCTGTTTGGATTTGAAAAGGGAAAAAAGTCAAGTAAAGGACAGCGAAACTATAGAAAACAAAGGCTCCAACCGTTATTTTTTGAAAAAGTGAAAGCTGAGCAGCATTGTAACGCAGAATCAAATAGCAAGTAACAAGAAAAAACGGGATTAAGACCAGACCCGAGATCGTAAACTGCATTATTGATTGCTCCTTTCTAGATTAAGTGAGACAAGTATAACCAAATATAACAGGGTGGGCAAGAAGATAAATCCGCTAATTCGCTGTAAACAGACAGATTGTGTTACAGCTCATCGTATAAAGAAGATATAAAGAAATCCAGCGAACCTTGATACTATCTTTACAACATTTTTTTTAAGATAAGATCAAAGGAGAGGAAGAAGATGTTACTACTTTTAGGATGTTTGAGTTTTGGATTGATGCTTTATCTATTTTGGTTTCTGTTCAAGGGGGAAGAGTTATGATGAGTTTTGTTTTTCAAGGGCTGTTTTTCTTTTTTGTATTACTAATTTTAGCAGCCCCTTTAGGGTTTTATATCAAGATGATCATGACGGGGGAGACGCCCCGTTTCGTCCGCTTTATCCAACCGATCGAGCGTGGTTTCTATCGGTTGATCGGTTCTGAAAGTCAGCGAAAAATGTCCGCAAAACGTTATTTGATCAGTGTATTAGGGCTAGGAATCAGTTCGCTGCTGTTTTTGACGGTACTTTTAATGGTTCAAGGTTGGCTGCCGGGTGGAGCAAAGGTTGATAATCTGTCTTTTGATTTAGCACTTAATACAGCTGTCAGCTTTATCACTAATACGAACTGGCAAGCATATTCTGGCGAGTTGGCACTATCCAATAGTACACAAGTCTTTGGTTTGACTGTCCAAAATTTCTTGTCGGCGGCAGTTGGATTGGCTGTTCTTTGTGCATTCATTCGTGGATTGGTTCAGAAAAAAGAATCCTATTTAGGCAATTTTTGGCAAGACATGGTTCGCGGATTATTGTATATCCTATTACCACTGTCCACGATCATTGCGATTTTATTGATCTCTCAAGGAGTCGTTCAAACCTTCAGTAGCGGAATGGCCTACAACAGTTTGGAAGGAGAAAATCTTTGGTTATATCTTGGCCCTGTTGCTAGTCAGGTGGCTATCAAACAGTTAGGGACAAACGGTGGCGGCTTTTTTGGGGCCAATTCGGCCCATCCATTTGAGAATCCGACGATTTTTTCAAACTTTATCGAGAATTTAGCCATTCTCCTTTTACCAGCTGCGCTGATTTTTGCTTTTGGCTTTTGGGTAAAAGACTGGAAACAAGGACGAACGATTTTATTTGTTTCGCTGTTCTTCCTATTTGCCGCTTTTTTAGGTGTATTGATCAGTGAAAACTATGGACCGATTTTCAACGATGTCGTTGGTTCAGCCAATATGGAAGGCAAAGAAATTCGCTTTGGGATTGGCTGGTCGAGTTTGTGGGCAGTCAGTACCACGGCAGCTTCCAACGGATCGGTCAACGCGATGTTGGATAGCTTCACTCCATTAGGCGGTGCAGTGCCGATGTTTCTCATGCAACTAGGGGAAATCATTTTTGGTGGTGTCGGTAGCGGGCTTTATGGGATGTTAGCATTTCTGCTTTTAGCAGTGTTCATTGCCGGACTGCTTGTTGGACGCACACCAGAATATTTAGGCAAGAAAATCGAAGCCTTTGATATCAAAATGGCAAGTTTAGTCATTTTGACGCCGCTTCTGCTGACGCTGTTTGGGGCGATGGCGCTTGCGATGCACCCGGATATTTTGGAATGGTTGACCAACAAAGGGGCTCACGGATTTAGTGAACTGTTATACGGAGCAACATCATTGGCTAATAACAACGGAAGTGCATTTAATGGGTTGTTAGCAGATACCCCATTCTTGAATGTCTTAGGTAGTGGACTCATGCTTTTCTCTCGGTATATTCCGATCATCGCCGTTTTATTTTTGGCTGAAAACATGGGACGCAAGAAGAAAGTAGCTGTGAATGACGGTACTCTTTCTACCGTCAATCCGACATTCGTCACGATGTTGATGATTGTGATTTTAGTGATCGGGGCATTAAGTTTTCTACCTGCATTGGCATTAGGTCCGATCGCAGATTTTCTTACACTGAAATAAAAAGGAGAAGAATAAAATGAAAAAGATATATCGCTGGGCAATCAAGCAAGCATTTCTCAAACTAGATCCGCGGCAACAAATAAAAAATCCAGTGATGTTCGTGGTTTATATTGGTGCCATCGCAGCGACGATTCTCTGCTTTGAACAATCTGACATTCCATTGTGGTTTACCATCACGATCACCAGCTTACTTTGGCTCACATTACTGTTCGCAAATTTTGCTGAAGCGGTCGCGGAAGGTCGTGGGAAAGCTCAGGCAGATAGCTTAAAACAAGCCAAAAAAGACGTCATGACTTACAAAATCAATGATTTACAAGATATCCAATCAGAGCAGTTCATCGAAATGAAGTCATCAGATTTGAAAAAAGGTGACTTGGTTTATGTCGTTTCTGGACAACAGATTCCGGCAGACGGCGATGTCATTGAAGGTGCTGCCTCGGTAGATGAAAGTGCCATTACGGGTGAATCAGCGCCAGTAATTCGAGAATCAGGCGGAGACCGCAGTGCAGTCACTGGCGGGACAACGGTGGTTTCCGATTACTTGGTCATTCGAGTGACGTCTGAAAATGGACATTCGTTTTTGGATAAAATGATTTCAATGGTAGAAGGGACACAACGCAAAAAAACGCCTAATGAAATTGGGCTGCAGATTTTTCTGATCACATTGACGATCATCTTTTTAGCGGTGGCAGTAACATTAGTCCCATTTACGGAATTAAGCAGTATTCTTTCGCAAAAAGGAACCGCGCTTTCTAGTATTGTAATTATTGCATTGCTCGTTTGTCTAGCCCCAACGACCATCGGTGCACTGATCTCTTCGATCGGGATTGCTGGAATGAGCCGTCTGACGAAAGAAAATGTTATTGCCATGAGCGGTCGTGCCATCGAAGCGGCTGGTGATGTCGATATTTTGTTATTGGATAAAACAGGAACCATTACACTGGGAAATCGTCGGGCAAGTGCCTTTCTACCTGTAGCCGGTATTAGTGAAGAACAATTAGCAGATGCCGCGCAGCTTTCCTCATTAGCTGACGAAACGGCAGAAGGCCGCAGTATTGTTATTCTAGCCAAAGAAAAATTTGGGATTCGAGAACGCGCTTTTGAACAATCCGAAGTGAAATTTATCGATTTTAGTGCCAAAACACGGATGAGCGGCATGGATTATCGTGGCGATCAAATTCGTAAAGGTGCGGCGGATACGATCAAGAAATATGTGCTCGCTCGTGGCGGTACCTACCCACCACAGTGTGACCAAATCGTAGCCAAAGTGGCGCACTCTGGGGGTACCCCGTTGGTAGTTGTCAAAAATGACCAAGTCATGGGGGTCATCTATTTGAAGGACATCGTCAAAAACGGTGTACAGGAAAATTTTGCCGATATGCGGAAAATGGGTATCAAAACTATCATGATCACAGGAGACAACCCGTTGACCGCAGCAGCGATTGCAGCAGAAGCGGGAGTCGATGATTTCCTCGCTGAAGCAACGCCAGAAAACAAAATGGAATTGATTCGGCAATACCAAGAAAAAGGACACTTGGTTGCCATGACCGGCGATGGAACCAACGATGCACCAGCATTGGCTCAAGCAGATGTGGCAATGGCTATGAATACTGGAACACAGGCTGCCAAAGAGGCTGGCAACATGATCGATCTGGATTCCAGTCCAACCAAATTGCTGCAGGTCGTACGAATCGGTAAACAGCTGTTGATGACTCGTGGTGCATTGACGACATTCAGCATTGCCAATGATGTGGCGAAATATTTCGCCGTAATCCCTGTTCTTTTTTATGGCATCTATCCTGAACTGGCGCAATTGAACGTGATGCAGTTAGGTAGTCCACTGACGGCGATCTTGTCAGCCGTGATTTACAATGCGGTCATTATCGTTGCTTTGATTCCATTAGCTCTAAAAGGAGTCAAATACAAAGAAAAACCAGCCAGCCAAATTTTGCGCCACAATTTACTGGTATATGGACTAGGCGGATTGATCGCACCTTTCATTTTTATCAAATTGATCGATATCGTGCTAAGCTTTTTCCTACTATGAACAAATTGAAAGAAGGATGCAGAAATGAAAAAGATTCTAGGGACTCAATTGCGTTTCTTGGTGTTTAGTATTTTGTTTTTTGGCGGGGTGTATACTGCTGTGATCACTGGTGTCGGTCAATTGTTATTTTCCAACCAAGCCAATGGTAGTCAACGAATGGTAGAGGGAGAAGTAGTTGGTTCAACACTGATTGGTCAGCAGTTCCTGCAACCAGGCTACTTTGCTGGCAGAAGCAATGCGGTCTCCCAATTGTCTCCGGTCTCTGCGGAACAAGAGGGACTGGTATCCGACAGAAAGACCGCGCTTCAAAGAGAAAATCAAATCACAGAGGTACCGGTTGATCTGGTGACTGCATCAGCCAGCGGATTAGATCCGCATATTAGTGTCGCTGCAGCCGAGATACAAGTACCTCGCATCGCCAAAGAACGTAAACAGAAGGAAACAGCCATTCGTGCTATAATAAAAGAAAAGACACAAAAAGATTGGTTTTCTGATCGAACATTTGTCAATGTGCTTGAACTGAATTTAGCATTAGATAAACTGTAAGTGATTGTTGATGGGAGAGGCAAACATGGATAGACCAACATCAGTAGATACATTGAAAGCAGAAAATCGAAAAAAAGGCCGGCTGCGGGTGTACTTTGGCTTTGCTGCAGGAGTAGGAAAAACTTACGCCATGCTTTTAGAAGCACAGGAACTAAAAGCCCTCGGCAAAGATGTGGTGATAGGTTACATCGAACCCCATGATCGTCCAGATACCAATAGTCTGCTGGCTGGTTTGCCGCAGATTCCGTTGAAAGAAATCCAATACAAAGGGATCACGTTGACTGAACCAGATATCGATGCGATCATTCAGCAGCAGCCTGCGATTGTCTTAATCGATGAGTTGGCCCATACGAACGCTGAAGGATCAAGAAATCGCAAGAGGTATCAAGACATTGAAGAACTTTTAAATGCCGGTATTGATGTGCATACGACGGTCAATGTCCAACACATTGAAAGCTTGAATGATATTGTAGAAGAAGTAACTGGGATCGAAGTCAAAGAGACGGTCCCAGATACATTCTTCCAACAAGCAACATTGAAAGTGATCGATGTCGAGCCAGATGAGCTGATCGATCGGTTGGCACAAGGAAAAATCTATGCCAACGAAAATGCCAAGCGAGCGTTGCAGAATTTTTTTATTCCCAAAAAACTGGAACAACTGCGGGGATTGGCGATTCAGCGGGCTTCTGACCACATCAATCGAATCAGTGGCCGAACCAATGGAATCCAGAGCAAACTGATCACGATTGTCCAGGATGCATTCCCTAAAATGGCAGAAAAAAGTATTCGTTGGACAGCGCGATTAGCGCAAGGCCTAGGTGCTGAATGGACTGTGCTTTACATACGTTCGGAAGAAAAAAATGAAGCAACGACATTAGCCGAAAAGTTAGGCGCGGAAGTCGTTGTCATTGAAGAAGACAATTATTTTGAAACAATCATCGAATATGCCAAGCTGGTGGGAGCCACCGATATCATCATGGGTAAAAACCTGGCCAAGCCATGGTATGAGAAACTGTTTGTGGAAGAACTTGATGTGCGGCTACTGAAACGGTTGCCTGACACTGAGATTCATTTGATTCCTTACAAAGAGGAGCGTGCTTCTATTTTTTCTCTTTCTAAGAAAGTCATCGAAGGAGGGGGAAAGGATCTAGCGATTGCCCTGATCAGTGTTTTCTTAGCGACACTGACGACTGAAGTGATGCAGTATTTGCATTTTGGTGATCAGAATTTGATGCTCGTCTACATTTTTTTTATTCTACTTGTGGCGCGTCTAACTTCAGGCTATTTCTGGAGCGCTCTTTCTTCGATCCTGAGCGTCCTAGCCTTCAACTGGTTCTTCGTTGAACCACTGTACTCCTTGACCGTCTATAAACAAGGTTATCCGATTACGTTAGTCATCATGCTGCTTGTCGCACTAATGATCAGTAATCTAATGGTTCGTTTAAAAAAACAAGCTGTTCATTCAATGGAAAAAGAACAGCAGATGGAAATACTTTATGAGTTGAACAAGCAATTTGTTCTAGCAGAAGACCGGCAGCAGATTTTTGATTTGTCAGCCACCTATCTGGCCCGCTTGTTAGATCGCGAAGTGATTTTGTATGATGCACAAGCGCAAAAACAAAGCCAATATGGAGCAAAAAAACAATCCGCATTGAGTCATCCGGAAGAAGCGGCTGTTGCTTATTGGTCTGCCAAAAATCAGAAAGAGTCTGGCTATGGGACCGATACATTAAGTGGTGCAAAGGGATTTTATTTACCGATTATTGCCAACAGCAAAACATTGGCCGTTTTAGGAATTCGCAGAAGCCGTAATTTTCCACTTGAGAACAGCCAACTAAATTATCTGCGCTTAGTGTTGACCCAGTTAGCTGTGATTTTAGAACAAACAGAATTGAAGGATGAAAAAGAAAAAATTGAATTAGAAAATGAACGAGAAAAAGTTCGCAGCAATTTGTTGCGGGCCATCTCTCATGATTTACGGACACCTTTAACGGCAATTTCAGGAATTGCGGAAACGCTCTTACAAACTAATAACTCTTTAAAGGAAGCGACTCGCAGCAAGTTATTGAGAGACATCCAAAGTGAGTCCCAATGGCTGATCCGCATGGTGGAGAATTTGCTTTCGATCACTCGCATCAACATGGACACGATGCAAGTCAAGAAAACCCCAGAACCAATCGAAGAGATCATTGGCGCAGTCTATGAACATGCAAAAAAAGTCTATCCGGAAAAAGAGTTGATCGTTCAGTTGCCGGAATCGGTCCTGTTCGTAGAAGTAGATCCGATTTTGATGGAACAAGCGATTTTTAATTTAGTAGAAAATGCCTTTCGACATGGTTCAGACTCGGAAAAAGTCTACTTGTCTGTATTTCAAGAAGGAGCGAAAACGGTATGTGAAATAAAAAATACCGGGGAAATATCGATGAAGCAGTTTGAACGGATCCAATCAAATCTGTCTTCAGACAATGAAGTGCCGGTAGACTCAAAAAATGGTCTCGGCATCGGCCTGAGTATCGTCAAAACCATTGTTCATGCCCATCATGGCAAGTTGGAGATGGCCGTAGCAGATGGTCAAACGGTCGTACGCATTTATTTGAATTAACTGGAGGTGGGCATCATGGGAAGAACTGTCTTGCTGATTGAAGACGATCCGACGATCGCCGATTTTATGGAAGTCGTTTTAGAAAAAGAAAGGTATCATATTCGAGTAGCAGAGACTGGAATGGCTGCTCTGACGATTTTTCAGGAACAATCCTTTGACTTGATTTTACTTGACCTAGGACTACCCGATATTGACGGCATGGAGTTATTGAAAATCATTCGCAAACGGATGGCGGTGCCATTGATCGTGATTTCAGCTCGCAGCAATGAAAGCGAGAAAGTCAAAGCGTTGGATCTTGGTGCGGATGATTATGTGACCAAGCCATTTGGTATGAATGAATTGCTTGCAAGGATCCGCACAGCATTCAGGCATCGGAAGCAAGAGCCAATGCCGCTAGTCATCAAGAATGGTGAATTAACACTTGATACTGAAAGGCAGCTTTTGACTAAGGCCGGAACAGAGATCCATTTAACCAAAAATGAGTACCGAATTTTAACTGTTTTGTTCCAACATCTAGGCAAAGTCGTAACGTACCAAACGTTGGCGACAGAAGTTTGGGGACCTTATGGCACTGATCCGCAAGTATTGCGGGTCAATATGTCAAATATACGAAAAAAGATCGAGACCAATACCATCAGTCCCGAATACTTGATCACTGAGATCGGTCTCGGTTATCGCTTAAGGGATCATCGCGACTTGTGAGGATTTTTAACAAGAGAAAGCAGACTGTTTTTCTATGAGGAAAGACAGTCTGCTTTTTTCTATTATCATGGACTAAAAATCGAACACGCTTATGCTTAGACAGTATCAGAACTTTAATCGTTAGCTTTGGTTTTTATTTAGACTAGCCATCAATCCTCTGAAGTCCAAAGAAAGGAGAGCAGAGGAAATTACTTTTACATAACCCATTAGTACATGATTGAAAGGGTTTAAAGATTAGGCTGCTACGCTATTTAAAGAAGGCTATTCTTTGATTTTAGAAATCGTACGTCGAACTTTCGCAATGGAGTCTTGGGATTTGTTGCGGTTGATAAACATCAAAATCACATAGAGCGAATCAATGATACTTAGTTGAGAGATTCTGGAAGCAAGAGCTTCTGAACGAAATTCGATCTCTTCGGAAACAGAAATAAATACGACATCCCCTAATTTGGCTAGCGGAGATGCTGCGTGACTGGTAATAACGATAACTTTGGCGCCGCAATCTTTGGCGACTTGCGCAAGTTCAATCGTTTCTTTCGATTTACCCGTATGAGAAATCAACAGGGCACAATCTTCTGGGGTCAGTAACGCTGCTTCCATCAACTGAATGTGATAATCCGCACTGTGAACGACAGAAATCGGTGAGCGCAAGAATTTATGGTATGCATCAGCTGCAACGATTTCAGAACCGCCTACGCCAAAAAAGAACAATCGCTTGGCACTGTCGATCATTTGGACGGCTTGTTTCAAATCTTCTTCTTGCAGTAGTTTTCGCGTATCGGTCAATGTGGTGAGGTTGGAATCAAAGACTTTGCGCGCCATGGTCAGCTCGTTATCTGATTGCTGAATATTTTCGTGGAAAGAGATGGCGGATAAATCATTTTCTTGCATCAACATGGCCATCTTAAAGTCTTTAAAACCGTTGTAACCAAGTTTTTTTGTAAATTGAAAAAATGTCGAATCCGCCATTCCTAGCTCATTTGCTAAATCACTAATGGAACTATGGCTAACCTTACTGGGGTTTTCGAGTATGTAATCGGCGATTGCTTGTTCTTTGGGGCTTAAGTCTTTATAGAGGGTCTTGATTTTTAAGCGAATCGATATAGTCATAGTGTTTTTCTCCTTTTTCAATACATTCCGAAGCCTTCATTTTTAAAGTACAACGATTTCCAAAGAAATGCAAATAAAAAATATTTTTTATTATTTATATTTACAAAAAAATATTTTTTTGTATAATGAAGATAGAAATGGAGGCGCTATCATGGAGATTGGTATTATCGGTCTTGGCAAAATGGGCTTGAACTTAGCAAGCAATTTAAAAGATCATGGCTATCGAACGAAAGGGCTGGATCTTTCAGAACAAGCACGACTTGCTGCACGAAGGGAGGGAATAGAAACATATGAGACTATCAGCCAAATGGTCGCTTCATTTACTGGCAAACGAGTCATCTGGCTGATGCTGCCAGCAGGGGAAATCACAGAATCGGTACTAAAAGACTTGCTGCCACTTGTTTTACCAGAGGATATCGTGATAGAAGGTGGAAATTCAAATTATAAAGATTCGATTCGACGAGGGAAGCAATTTGCAGACAAAGAGGTTGCCTATTTGGATTGCGGCACTTCAGGAGGAATCTCCGGTGCGCGCAAGAATGCTTGTCTGATGGTCGGCGGCGACTTAAATGCCTTTCATTCGATCGAACAAGTATTCAAAGATGTTGCTATTGAAGGCGGATATCTTTATGCAGGCGCATCAGGAAGCGGTCATTTCTTGAAGATGATCCACAACGGGATCGAATATGGCATGATGCAGGCAATCGGTGAAGGGTTCCAACTGATTGAGCAGAGTGAGTATGCTTTTGATTTAGCAGCAGTAGCCCATGTCTGGAACCATGGATCGGTAATCCGCAGCTGGCTGATGGAGATTGCCGAAGCACAATTTTCTAATAGCCCCCACTTAGAAGAATATCGGGGTATCGTTGCTGCTTCAGGAGAAGCCAAATGGACGGTGGAAACAGCACTGGAAATGGACGTTGCCGTTCCAACGATTGCATTAAGTCTTTTCATGAGAAATTTATCACAAGAACAAGACAGCTTCTCAGCAAAAGTGGTGTCTGCGCTGCGAAATGGATTTGGCGGACACGAAATCGTAACAAAAACGGAATAAAGGAAGGAGACTTAGGATGCTTGAGTATAAGATTGCGATAGTCAACTCTAGTAGTTTTGGCAAAATATTTCCTCAACATATCCAGAGGCTCGAAAAAATCGGCACAGTGACTCATTTTGATGTGGAAAGTGACATTTCCGGGAAGGAATTGGCGCAACGTTTACAAGGTTATAATCTGATCATCGCCAGTGTGACGCCTCACTTTACAGAGGAATTTTTTGAACACAAAGATGAGCTATTATTGATCACTCGTCATGGTATTGGCTACAACAATATCGATCTAGCAGCTGCACGTAACCATCAAACGATCGTTTCGATCATCCCAGCATTGGTGGAACGAGATGCGGTGGCAGAAAATAATGTGACGAATCTGTTGGCGCTTTTGCGGTGTACCGTAGAGTCATCTGTGAAAGTTCGGCAAGATCAATGGGAGTCACGAGCCAAATTCGTCGGGCGAGCATTGTTCAATAAAACAGTAGGTGTCATAGGTGTAGGCAACACAGGAAGTTGTGTCGTGGAGATTTTGCGCAATGGGTTTCGCTGTGAGGTATTAGCCTATGATCCCTATCAATCAGCACTCCACATACAAAGTTATGGCGGGAAGAAAGTTGAGTTAGATGAGTTACTGACTCGTTCAGACATCATTTGTCTGTGTGCCAATTTGACAGAAGAAAATTATCATATGATTTCAACCAAAGAAATTGAAAAAATGAAAGACCAAGTATATTTGTCAAATAGTGCTCGCGGAGCACTTTTAGATGAACAAGCAATTGTAAACGGTTTAAAATCCGGGAAGATCGCTGGCTTAGCGACAGATGTTTTAGAAGAAGAACCGGGGCGCAAGGATCACCCATACCTGGCATTTGATAACGTAATCATGACACCTCATACGTCTGCTTACACAATGGAGTGTCTCGAACAGATGGGAGAAAAATGTGTGACGGACATCGAACAGATCATTCAAGGGCAATTACCAGAACGAGCTGTTCAAGATCAAAGCGATTTTCTTGTTTTCTCATAAGGAGGGAAGGAAATGTTAACTGATTTAAAAGTAAAAGTTGGTCCTCAGTTTTATCGTTACCATGAAGGTGCATTAGCCCATATTCCAGAGCTGCTGCAAGAATATCAAGCCAAACGATTATTAATCGTTCATGGATCGATTTCATGGCAAAAAGCGCAACCCAAATTGACTTTTATCAACGAGGCGCCCCAGGATGTTTTTTATCATCAGTATACTGGGGAATGCAGTTACTACGGTGCAAATTTGATCAAAGATCAAGTAGAAGCACATCACATTGACTTTATCATCGGTGTCGGCGGCGGAAAATTGACCGATTTGGTCGGGTACGCAGCCCATCTGACCAATACGCCATTTGGTGTCGTGCCAACCTTAGCAAGTAATTGTGCACCATGGACACCGTTAGCTGTGATGTATAAAGAAAACGGCGAATCTGAAGGAAAGTCAGAGCACTTCTTGCGGCAAGCAGCTTTTTTGATTACAGATCCGACACTAGTGATTGATGCGCCAGTTTCCTACTTTATTGCTGGACTAGCAGATACCTTAGCAAAGTGGTATGAATCAGAAACAATTTTGGCGCAACCACAGCTTCAACATGAGCCTTTTCTACATTTGGCTGGCTACACAGCCAAACTATGCGAGAACGCGATTGTATCTCAGTCAAAACAAGCAATCCAGGATATGGAAGAGCAAAAGGTAACAGAAGAATTCATTCACTTGTCAGAGATTGTGTTTGCAGTTGCCGGTTTAGTTGGTGGATTGGGTGACAAATACGCCCGCAATGCGGCAGCCCATGCGATGCATGACGCAATCAGCAAATATCTGCCAGCAAGTCATCAGTTTTTGCATGGTGAAAAAGTTGCTTACGGCATTTTTTATCAATTAGCGATTGAAGAAAGATGGACGGTCATTGATCAGTTATTGCCGTTTTATCGAGAATTGCAGTTGCCAATGTCCCTGCATCAAATGGGGATCTATCCAGAAGACCCGCAAGTGATCGATCAGTTGGTGGCATTTGTTGATTCAAAAGAGAAAGTTCATCTGATTCCGGTTTCTATAACGAAAGAACGGCTGAAAAAAGCACTTTTAGATTTAGAAAACTATATCGAGCAGGTTTAGGAGGAGGAAAAATGGAAACTTTAAGTATTACACAGAGTTTACTGATTGCTTTATGGGTTGCGGCAGTCATGTCTAGATGGCTTGGTGGTGGGGCAACACTAACCCTTCGTTTCTCGCCATTGATGACTGGGTTGGTTGTTGGGATCGTGATGGGGGATGTAGCGCAAGCGATGATCGTTACTGCTGCACTACAGATGATTTATATGGGGGTCTTCTCTCCCGGCGGCTCAATGCCAGCTGAACCATCGATTGCTGCGGCTATTGCTGTACCGGTAGCATTATTAGGTAATCTGAAGCCCGAAGCGGCGATCGCAGTTGCTGTCCCGGTGGGACTTTTAGGCAGTTATTTGTATCAGTTCCGGTTCTTTATCAATACATTTTTAGGGAAGTATACGGATAAAGCAGTGGAAGACATGAATACAAAAGCAATTACTCGTTCGATCATTTTGTATCCAACGTTGGCCTCATTTATTTTATTTGTACCGCTTGTTTTCATCGCACTTTATCTGGGTGCACCACTGATCGCCGATGTCATCAATGCCCTTGAAGGGACTGTCGTCATCCATATTCTGGAGGTAGTAGGTGGTGGCTTGGCAGCGATCGGGATTGCAACGACTGTTTATGTCATTGGTCGGAAAGATTACATGGTTTTCTTCTTCCTTGCCTATTTTATGAGTGTCGTACTGAAATCATTGGAAATCACTATGGTTACTTACGCAATCTTTGGTGTTCTGATCGCATTGATCTTTGTACAATCACAAAAAGGAAAATTAGCCCCAGCTGCTGAAACGAATACGTCCAATGCATCCTTTGATGAGGACGATTACGATGATGGATTCTAAGAAACAAGGAGGAAGGAAAAAATGACAGAATCAGTGAAAGCAACACAGATCGCTCCAGAGGAGATCACAAAAAAAGATGTCACGAAAGCATATCTTCGCTGGCACTTTGCCAACGAGATCCCTCATTCATTTGAACGCTATCTGGCACCGTCACTTTTATACGCAATGATGCCGATTTTACGAAAATTATATAAGAACGAAGACGCCCTCAAGGCTGCCTATAAGCGGCAACTGCTCTTTTTCAACACGCAATTGAGCTGGGGGGGCGGCGTGATCACAGGCCTGATGTCTTCTATGGAACAGCAGCGGGCAGAAGAAGAACATGAAAACAAAGAAGTTCTGATGCAAGATGATTTGATGTACAACACAAAAGCAGGGTTGATGGGTGCTTTAGCAGGGATCGGTGATGCGATCGATTCTGGAACAGTACAGTATATCTTTATTGCGATCGCTGTCCCATGGGCCCAGCAGGGAAGTCCGCTAGGTGCATTGTTCCCATTTGTCTGTTTCGCTTTATACCAAGCATTTTTAGGTGTATTTTTTGCTCGACAAGCTTTTGCAATGGGACGAAACGCGACCGGATTGATGCAAAGTACCGGTGTTCAGACAGCAATCGAAACGTTGTCTGTTCTCGGGTTGTTTATGATGGGGGTCTTAGCTGGAAACTATGTCAATGTTTCTTCTTCGCTGAAATTTGATATTTCAGGACGAGAATTTATCATCCAAGATATTCTTGACCAGATTGTTCCAGGTATCTTGCCATTGGCTGTTGTAATGGGTGTTTATTGGTTCTATACGAAAAAAGGCTTAAAAGTTACGCAAGCACTGCTCTGGCTGACTTTGATCTTGATCATTCTAGCCGGCGTAGGGATTTTATAGAAAAGGAAGTGGAAAACAATGGGTGTAGTAAATTTAGCACGTGTGGATGAACGGTTGATTCATGGGCAAGTCATGATGACGTTGTCTCAAAAAAGCGGGGTCAACTCTATCTTCGTCGTTGATGAAGTGGTTGCTAAGGATAAATTCATGCGAGATCTATACAAAAATGCCGGCAGTCGCACAGGACAAAAAACGATTGTCGTGACACCAGAAAAAGCAAAATTTTATTGGGATGAATATGCGTTTAAAGAGTACAATTGCATCCTGATCGCAAAAACCATCAGTGTGATTTATGATCTGGTCACCCATGGTGTGCCAATGAAAGAGTTGAACATTGGCGGGATCGCACAGAAAGATCCAGAAAAAGATCTGTTAGTTACAAAATCCGTCTACTTGAATAAAGCAGATGCCGCAAGATTAAAGGAAATGAATGAACACTATGGAGTCGAAAACATCTATTTCCAAGCAACACCTTCTGCTCCTAAATCCTCTTTAAAAGAGGTCTTGAAACAATTCGAATTATAACTGCCAAATACAGCAACTGAGCTAGTTCCATCAATAACAAAAAAGCAACGGTCATTTGATGGTTGCTAGCTCAAAGGCTGTTGAAAACGTGCTGGATCCTTCGAAAAATGGGAGATGAAAAAGATGCAGAAAGACCGCTTCAATGATTGGCTGTTTCGTTACCGCTATATTTATCGTTCTCGCTTAAGTGACCGCAGCAAAAAAAGATTCCTAAATGCTTTAGTGACAGATATCTCACAAATAAGAAAAGATATTCGCGTAATCGAATATGATTTGAAACATAAAGCAGCTTCGAGAAATGTTTACATCGGAGATATTGCTCAAGCAGATCGAATCATTTGTACGTATTATGATACACCGCCGCAACATTTTGGCGCTTATCATTTTTTTGATCGAAAGGCGCAAGGTCGTCAAACAATGAATTTTATTCTTGTCAGCTCATTCATAACGATTGGGATCGGCGCAGTAGCGACATGGTTCTATAGTCAATTCGCTGCTGACGGTTTTGTACTTTTTTCTTGGCAAACATTTTTCTTAGTTCTGGCATTTGGTTCGTACTTTCTTTTATTGGGAAAAGTGGTAAAAGGGGCGGTCTTCCAGAAAAACTTAACGAGAAATACTTCTTC
This sequence comes from Enterococcus sp. 125944, assembly GCF_051909435.1. NCBI lineage: Bacteria > Bacillati > Bacillota > Bacilli > Lactobacillales > Enterococcaceae > Enterococcus > Enterococcus sp. 125944. The sequence continues at coordinate 31,055 of NZ_JBQASY010000004.1, forward strand.
GGTTTTGGCATTATTGGCTTTAATCAGTGAAAATGAACGACAAAACACTGCGTTTGCGTTCTTGGATGAAGGAAGCTATGGCGAACGAGGATTAGAAGTTTTGCGAGACTCAGCCAAACGCAAGGCTACGATTTATTATCTGGATTCTGTTGGTGCCAAAGCCCCTCTACATGTAGTAGGAACAGAGTTTGATCGCAAACAATTAGCACGGCTCGGAATCCTTCAAGAAGAAGGAATCCATGCAACAATCAATTATGTGATCAGCGGAAATAAGGAATCAACAGAGGGATATTATCTGCCTAAACAATTATTAAAGCAAAAAGACATCAATATGGAAAATGTAAACAAGACGATTGCCTTGTTACAGTAAACGTTTTGCATGGAAATCCATGCAGGGAGACAAAGGAGGAATGACAATGTTGGGAATCGTACTTGCTACTCATGGCACATTAAGCGATGGACTGAAAGATGCGGCAACAGTCATCATGGGAGCAGTCGAAAATATAGCGACAGTCAATTTGTATCAAGGAGATGATGTTCAAGCACTGGGAGAAAAAATCAGTACCGCGGTACATCAAGTCAATCAACAAGAAGGGGTGCTGATCTTAGTAGACTTACTGAGCGCTAGCCCTTACAACCAGTCAGTTTTGACGATCAATCAGTTAGAAAAAGAGCTGCAAGAAGAAGTTTACGTTATTGGCGGTACCAACTTGCCGATGGTGTTAGAAGCAATCAATCATCAATTACTGCAAACACCAATTGCATCAGCGGCACAAGCAGTGATCGATCAAGGAGAAGATAGTGTTGCTTTTTGGCATATCTCGAATGAGACGCCAGCTGCTGGCGATGAGGATGACGATGATGATTTTTAAGAAAGGATGTTGACTATGAAATGGGGCTTTAGATGGTATGGCGAAGGAGACTCGATTCCTTTGCAAAATGTCCGTCAAATACCTGGCATCAATGGGGTCATCGGCACCTTGTTAAACAAACTGCCAGGAGATATTTGGGAAATTGCCGAAATTGAGGAATTAAAACAATCAATCGAAAAAGAAGAACTGACATTACTAGGAATCGAAAGTGTGGCGATCCATGACGCGATCAAGGCAGGAACAGAAGAACGGGATCACTACATCGATCATTACATTCAGACGATCAAAAATCTTTCTGCTTGTGGCATACATCTGATTTGTTATAGTTTTAAGCCGATTTTTGGTTGGGCAAAAACCAATCTTTTTTATGAAAATGAGGATGGCAGTTTCTCATTGCTGTATGACCAAGCAGTGGTTGATGGGATGGAACCTAGCGAAATGTACACATTGATCCACAGCCAATCAAAAGGATTCAAGCTGCCTGGTTGGGAAGAAGAACGGTTAAAGAAATTCAATCAGCTGATGAAGACTTATGACGGAGTGACAGAAGAGGTTCTTTTCGATAACTTGGCTTATTTTTTGAAACGAATTATTCCTGTTTGCGAAGAAATGAATGTTAAAATGGCCATCCATCCGGATGACCCGCCTTGGGAGATCTTCGGCTTGCCGCGAATCACCAAAAACTTGTCTGACTTGAAAAAAATATTGTCTATTGTTGACTCTCCTTATAATGGATTGACGCTATGCACTGGTTCGTTAGGCGCCGATCCGAAAAATGAACTAGTGTCGATCATCCATGAGGTTGGCGACCGAATTAATTTTGTACATTTCCGAAACGTTCTCTTTATGGGAGACCGCAAATTCAAAGAGTCTGCACACTTGTCTACAGAAGGTTCACTAGATATGTATGCCATTATGAAAGCCTTGGTGGATGTAGGATTTACTGGAGTGATTCGTCCAGATCATGGGCGAACGATCTGGGGGGAAGTAGCAATGCCAGGATATGGTCTGTATGATCGAGCTTTGGGGATTAGTTACTTGCAAGGACTGCATGAAGCGGTTGTCAAATCGCAAATGTCTGCAGAAATTGATCAGAAAGCGGGGGAATAGAATGGCAAACGTCGAATCATTGACCGAACATTTAGCGGCTACGAAAGTTTTACCGCTTTATACCGCCACAGACATGTCGTTGCTAGATCCACTAGAAGAATTATTGATTAAACATGATATTCGTTTGATTGAAGTGACTTTCCGCAGCGAACTGGCGTTAAAAGCAATCGAACACTTAGCACGCTCAGGGAAGTTGCTCGTGGGAGCCGGCACGGTGAGAACACTTGAAGAAGCCCAACAAGCGGTAGCAAAGGGGGCCCAGTTTATTGTCTCTCCAGCTATTGTTCCAGAAGTTATCGATCACTGTCTAAAGAATCAGATTCCGATTTTTCCAGGAACAGCGACACCAAATGATATTCAGAAAGCCGTATCGTTTGGGATCAAAACTGTGAAATTTTTTCCAGCAGATATTTATGGCGGGTTACAAGCAATCAAAGCGTTAAGCGGTCCCTTCTATGATGTTCGATTTTTGCCAACTGGCGGAATCTCTAAGGACAATTGCCAAGACTACCTTGCTCATCCGCAAGTAATCGCAGTTGGGGGTTCTTTCATCCTTTCAGAAGAGCTGGTCAGAGATTATGAGCAAGGGGATGCACATTTAGCATCCTTAAAAGCAATTCTTGAATCGACCTGAGTATCAAAACGAAGAGCGGTGCGATCTAATGCTAGACGCATGGCTCTTTTTTAAAATAAAGTAGGAGAAAGCGAATGAACACAATCCAACTAGTAATTTTTGACATGGATGGCTTAATGTTTGAAACAGGACGACTTGCCTACCGTGCCTATCTAAAATCTGCTGAAGAACACGATTTTGAATTGATCCATGATGTCTATTATTATTTGACCGGGAAAAGAGAAGCCGAGATTCGTCAAGGAATGAAAGAGTTATACGGCGATGTCCCTGTCGACCAATGGCGGGATTCGATGAACCGATACAAAGAAGCCATTTTAGCCGAAGAAAAAAGAGTCTACAAAAAGCCAGGTTTGCTCGATTTACTAAAGGAGCTGAAGCAGCACACCTGCCAAATCGCATTAGCCTCCTCTTCTTCCCGAGAAAAAATCGCCACCTATTTTGAGCTAGAAAAGATGCCGTCTATCTTTGATATCATCGTAGCTGGCGATCAAGTCAAGCAAGGAAAGCCCGATCCGGAAATTTTTTTGACGGCTTGTCGTCAGGCAAAGGTTCTCCCAAAAGATGCCTTAGTCTTAGAAGACTCGTTTGCCGGGATAGCTGCTGCTGAAAAAGCGGGCATCTCAGCGTTTATGGTCGAAGATGATTTGACAGACTTACCGACAAGAAAAGGAAGATACCCATTGAGCAAACAACCAATCATCGACAAAGAGGTGCTCTTTCAAGGTGTTCGGCGTTTTACTGATTTAACCGAAGTCAAAGACTTTTTACTAGCCAATCAATTACTTAGGTAATTGATTGGTTCGATCAAGATGAATGGTTCTATTCAGCTCTTGAAGCGTATTAGCAGCCATTCATCTTTTACATTTTTAGCGTAATTAAATGTAAAGGGAAAATGAATACGTATCCAAAAAAGATTGCAATTTTGGAAAAACGTGCTATAGTTTGAAATTGAACCGGTTCAATTTTTTAACAAGCTGATGATTTTTATTAGATCGTGAAAAATGGCATCAGAGAAAGGTGAGAAACATGGCTTCGATTCGAGATGTTGCGCAATTAGCAGGTGTTTCTGTAGGGACTGTTTCCCGATATTTGAATGGACATCAGCTGAAACAATTGAATAGAGAAAAGATTGCTGCTGCTATTGAGTCGCTTGACTACAAAGAGAATATTATTGCGAAGGGTTTAAAGAACAATCGTAGCTATTCATTTGGCTTATTGATGAATCGCATCTCCAGTCGTTTTGGCTCGGAAGTTGTTTCTGGTATCGAGAAAGTCGCGGAAGAAAATGGCTATAGTATTTTGCTGAGTGGTTTTACGAATAGCAAAGAGGACCATGACAAACTCGATTATTTATTGCAGCATGCTGTCGACGGATTGATTGTTTTCTTTTCTGATGAAAAAAAGTTTGATTTGTCGAAATGGCAGGACATTCAGATACCCATTGTCTTTTTGAATCATCCTGAAACACAAGGAATCGCCGATGTTCTCTTATTGAACGACCGTCAAAGTGTTTTTGACGTCATCAACCATTATTTAGCAGCTGGACATAAAAAAATCGGTTATCTTTCCGCTCCACAGTCGGATCACACTGCGAGAGAACGATTGTTTGGTGCGCAAGCTGCTATGGCAAACAATGAAGCAGAAATGAAAATCGTGGTGGGGGACTACACAAGACAAAGCGGTTATCGGGGAACTGAAGAATTAGTCGCATGGGGAGCGACTGCAATTTTTGTCAGTAACTACAACATGTCAGTGGGGGCTTTGGAATGTTTCAATCAAAAGAGACTGATCGTTGGAAAAGATATCGCCTTTGGTCACTATGATTATCTTTCTGAAGCAGAACAGAGTTTGTTGCCGCAAATAACTGTGAATCCGCCAGCAGAAAAAATGGGGGAGAAAGCCGCAGAACTTGTCTTAGAACGAATCAAAATGGGAAAAGCGGCCACTGAAAAACAAGTGGTCTTAATGGAAAATCAATTACTAGGATTACCGAAGGGAGCAGAAACATGAAGGTTCAATTTCCAGAAAATTTTTGGTGGGGTTCCGCAGCAAGCGGCCCACAGACAGAAGGTCGGGTAGCCGGGGACGGCAAAGGCGAGAATATTTTTGATTACTGGTATGCCAAAGAACCGGAAAAATTTTTTGATCAAGTAGGTCCAGACCAAGCATCGGAAGTCTATCTCAACTACAAAGAGGATGTCCAATTGATGGTTGAAACCGGCCATAACTCTTTTCGGACTTCGATTCAATGGAGCCGTTTGATTCCGGATGGAACGGGGGCAGTCAATCCTAAAGCTGTTTCTTTTTATAATGATTATTTTGATGAATTGATCAACAATGGGATCGAACCATTTGTCAATCTGTATCACTTTGATATGCCAATGGCATTACAAGAAAAAGGCGGCTGGCTCCAGCGAGAGACTGTGGAGGCATATGCCAGATATGCCAAGACATGTTTCGACTTGTTTGGGGATAAAGTCAAAAAATGGTTTACTCATAATGAACCGATCGTTCCTGTTGAGGCGGGCTATTTGTATCAATTGCATTATCCAGAAGAAAGTAACATGAAACATGCCATTCAAGTCGGATTTAATGAAGCATTGGCTTCCGCTTTGGCGATCAAGGCTTACCATGAAAGTGGGCAAACTGGTCAAATCGGCATCATACTGAATCTAACTCCAAGTTATCCAAGAGACAGTAATAATCCCGAAGATGTTCGAGCAGCAGAAATCGCGGATGCTTTTTTCAATCGTTCATTTCTTGATCCTGCGGTCAAAGGAATTTTCCCAGAAGAACTGGTGAAAATCGTGAAAGAATTAGACATGGTACCTGAGATGCAAGCGAGCGATCTCGACATCATCAAAAATAATACTGTCGATTTGTTGGGGGTCAACTATTATCAGCCACGGCGAATCAAAGCGAAAGAAACGCCTGTCGATCCTGCAGCAGAGCCAATGCCAGAAAATTATTTTGATGTGTATGATATGCCAGGCAAAAAAATGAATCCTTATCGTGGTTGGGAAATCTATGAAAAAGGCATTTACGATATCCTGATCAACCTGCGGGATAACTATGGCAACCTGCCGTGCTTTATCTCCGAAAATGGCATGGGGGTTGAAAATGAACGTCGTTTCTTAGGTGAAGATGGGATGATTCATGATGACTATCGGATTGAATTTGTCTCAGAGCATTTGAAATATGTTCATCAAGCAATTCAAGAAGGGGCAAATTGCCTAGGCTACCACATGTGGACCTGCATGGACAACTGGTCATGGACCAATGCTTACAAAAATCGATATGGCTTTATTTCTGTTGATTTAGAAAATGACCGCAAACGGAGTATCAAGAAATCAGGATATTGGTTCAAGCAAGTCTCTGACAATAATGGCTTTGAGGGATGATTTTTCCGTGAGCATGCGCCGATAAAATGTCTGGTAAATCCAAACTAGAAGAGCGGATCAAACAATTAAAGCAGATAGAGGAAAGGCGATCTTTCTTTTATCTGCTTTTTCGTTGGTTCATAAATAGGGTCTGGAAAGGTTATCTGGAAAGGTTAAATGTAGGATGATTCCGAGAAAAGCATGGAATATTTTACAAGAAATCGAAAGGTTCAATGCTAAAATAGATAGAAAAGGAGGAACAGTATGAAAAAGGTTCACTATGATGAAATAGTTGGCATTGAGGCTTATGCGTTAGAAAAGTATCAAAAGAGCTTTCCCCTCCATTTTCATGATTATTATGTAGTGGGTATTTTGTTAGCAGGAAGAAGAAAGCTGTATTGCGGAGAGACACAAATCCTCGAAAAAGGCGATCTGAATTTATTCAATCCCTATCAGCCTCATAGCTGCCAAAGTCTGGAGAACCAAGAAATCACCTACCACGCCCTCAACATTTCCAAGCAAGCAATGACACAAGTGGTAAAAGAAATTACCGGCAAAAAGGATCTGCCTTATTTTAGTCAAGTCATCCTGCGAAACAATAGCACAGGAGAACTAGTCGAAGAATTGTACCAAGCGATTCTTTCAAAGAAATCACCTCTATATCGAGAGGAATTGATGTATTTGCTTATTGAAAACTTACTTGCCTATACAGCAGAAGGGTATCAGAATGAACCCGTTGAAAATGTCCTGTTAGAAAATGTTTGCCATCATTTACAAAAAAATTATACAGAAGACATTCGTTTAGAGAATCTCGTTGCGTTGACGAATTTGAAAAAAAGTTCTTTTATTCATCAATTTACAAAAAACTATGGCATGACACCTTATCGGTATCTGTTATCGATCCGAATCGATGAAGCAAAGAAATTACTGGCAAAACAGCAGTCCTTATCAGAAGTGGCGTTGATGACGAATTTCTCCGATCAAAGTCATTTCTCCAATGTATTCAAAAGCTTTATTGGGCTGACACCAAAACAATATCAAAAAATGTATTTAAGGAGTACAGAATGAATCATTTATTTAAGAATCCCCATGTCACTGCCTTGATCACGGTTTTCTTCTGGTCAACGACTTTTATTGCCACAAAACTGCTGCTGATTGATTTTTCACCCACGGCGATATTATTTTTACGATTTATCATCGGACTAGTGGCGTTGAGTGTGTTATCCAAATTTAGCAGGATACACTATCACTTTCGTCAACATCTTTATTTGATGGCAGCAGGAATATCTGGCGTTTGTTTTTATTTCTTTTTAGAGAACATAGCTTTAAGTTATACAAGTACATCGAATGTTGCGGTGATTGTTTCCATTTCTCCACTCTTCATTGGCTTAGCCTCTGCTCTCATTTATCGAACGAAATTAAAGGGAACATTCTTTATTGGTTTTTTACTTTCTTTTTGTGGTATTTTTCTGATCAGCTTTGCAGGAAATCTTTCGTTTCATCCCTTTGGCGACTTTTTAGCTATAGCAGCCGCCCTGATGTGGATGGTCTATTCACTGTTGGTCAAAAAGATCGCTAGTTGGGGACATTCCGTGATCGACACGACGAAAATGATCTTCCTATATGGCATTCTATTTATTATGCCGCTGTTCTTTTTGACGAAAAGTTCCCTTTCGTTAGATAAATTGCTTCAAACGGACAATCTGCTTTATCTGCTGTTTCTTGGACTGGGGGCTTCCGCGTTGTGCTTCGTTCTATGGAATTACACCGTCGAACAGCTAGGTGCTGTTATGGCTGGCCTCTATATTTATTTGGTTCCTGTGACGACATTATTTGCTTCTTTTCTTATCCTAGGAGAAGGGATCAGTTTAGTGAAACTACTAGGCGTGACGTTGACGCTATTCGGTCTTTTTGTATCAGAAGGAAAATCAAGCCTTCCAATAAGGGCAAGACTAAAAAAGACAAAACTAAAGAACCAAGATGAGTAATGATCAAAAGCAATGGGGAAAATTCAAGCAATTCTGACTTTATAGGTCTATTCCTTTTTTAGAAGGGGAAGAGACCTTTTGATTTTGAATAGGAGTAAATGATTGCAGTCGAAATATATCGTTGGCGGGGTCACTGCAGGAGACATAAAAGGATAAGCCGCTGGGAGAAGGGATTGATGAGGGGGGGTTCAATATTGTCTTGCTGGCACTGTATGATATAAGGAAAAATAAAGAATGATAACCAAAGTATCTGACAGGAGAACACGTATGAAATTGTGCAGGAGCACAGAGTACTCCTGCAGCGCAGCGACAGTCAGCTACCCAAACTTATGTCCCAGCCCATTTGTTGTGTTGCCACTTATTGAGGTTATACGGTGGCTAAATGAATGAGTGGATTTTCTGTATCAGAAAAAAATTTTTATGGATTAAAGGAAATCAATCGTTGGAAAGCGCAGATCTTCAATGTTTAAGAAGTTCTTGGCAATCAGAACATTACCACCGAACAGAGGTGCCTGTTCGCCCAAACGACTGTTTTTGATTTTCGTATTCTGAGTGAACTGACTGGTTAATTTTTGTTGCAGGTCTTTGGTCAATTGAGGGATTTTGCGATAGACAGAGCTGTTGATATAAACCTCTTCAGGATCGAAAAATGTAATGACATTATTTAAGCCGATACTCAAAAATTCGACATTTTGTTGTGCTAGTTCAAGCGCTGATTTCTCGCCAGAACGAATAGCCTTTGCAAAAATATCTGAATTGACAAGCTCTTTTTTTGTATAGTGACTGTAGGTATCGAATAAAACTTTATTAGAAGCGTATTGCTCTAAACACCCGCGATTTCCACAAGGACAAAGGTTTCCATGAGGGAACAATGTAGAATGACCCACTTCTCCAGCTGTTCCGTGAGTTCCTGTCTGTAAACGTCCATTTACAATGATGCCGACACCGATGCCGCTATGAATACTGACACTGAGCAGATTAGTTGAATCAGACGAAAAGCAATACTCTCCTAATGCAGTCAAATTTGCTTCATTTTCGATATAGACTGCGGTATGGTATTTCTGACTAAGAGGAGAGACCAAATCAATGTGTTCCAGATCATAATAGGGCGTAAAAGTGATGTTCTCCTGATTAACGATACCGTGGATCGCTAAACAAATACCAACCAATCCATGGGTAGTAGGAGGCATCTTGGGGGTAAATTCAGCCATTATCGAATCAATCGTGGTGAATACGTTGTCTCTTGTAATCAAGATATCTTGTTTTTCCAAAATGGCTATTCGTTGACCATTGATATAAGATAGCATGCCATTGACATAATTATACCCAATATCAAACGTAATCGCTAAGCTGCTTTGATGATTGAACTGAAGCTGGATAGGTTTGCGTCCGCCAATCGATGTGGAATCACCAATTCCTACTTCTTTGACAAAATCGGTTTCAATCAATTTTTTCATTATTTGCGAAACAGAGGCTTTGTTAAGATTCGTTAAGTTGGAAACTTCAGCTCTAGAAATATGTTCGTTATCAATGATGGTTTTCAGGACGGCAGCTTCATTCTGCTCTCGGATGCCCATTTTGTTAATAATCATAGTATCTCCTTCTTCGTCTATAGTAATGTTAGTTTACCGTGCAAATTAATAAAGTGCAAGTTTATCTGTAAAAGGAGATATTACTCAGTTAGGTGCTTAAAAAAGTCTCAAATAACTGTTGAAAGCGCTTGACAAAAATGGATGGGTCGTTTACTATCCAATTAGTTAGTTTTTTAAGCAAATTAACCTAAAAGCAATATTTTGTAAACCATAACAAATAAGAATTTCATCAGTAGCAAAGGAGAAGAATATGGCTTATTTACTAGGACTGGATCTAGGAACGAGTTCTTTGAAAGGATTGGTTTTTGATCACTCAGGGAATCTGATTGACACTGCTAGTGCAGACTATCCATTGTCGTCCCCCCGACCTGGATTCAGTGAGCAAGATCCTAATCATTGGCGTCAAGCGGCTCATGCAGTCATTAAAGCGTTGATCGATAAAGTGCCTGAGTTGCGCAAAGAATTGATCGGCATCAGCTTTTCAGGACAAATGCACAGTTTAGTCTTGCTAGACGAACAAAACAAGGTCATTCGACCAGCAATTTTGTGGAACGATGTTCGGACGACGAAGCAATGTCAGCGAATCATGGAAGAGATGCCAGAGATTCTTTCAATCACAAAGAACATTGCACTAGAAGGATTCACATTACCTAAAATCTGTTGGGTTCAAGAACATGAGCCTGAGAATTGGCAGAAGGTCCAGCACTTGATGCTGCCGAAAGATTTCTTAGCATTGTGGTTATCAGGTACCTATTCAATGGATTATTCGGATGCTGCTGGGACATTACTACTGGACAGTGAGAAGAACTGTTGGTCTGCAGAAATCCTCAACAAGTTTGCTATTCCAGAAGAAATCTTACCGACACTTTTTGAATCAGCAGCTGAAGTCGGGACACTGGTCCCTGATTTACAAACAGAATTTGGCTTTGAAAAAGAAGTCAAAATCTTTGCTGGCGGCGCCGATAACGCATGTGCAGCGCTAGGATCTGGGATTATTGACGAAGGCATTGGGATGGTATCGATCGGTACTAGCGGTGTATTCTTATCTTTTGAAGCGCAGAAGGTTGATTACCAAGGGAAATTGCATGTTTTCAATCATGCAGTGGCAAAAAAACAATACTCGATGGGTGTCACACTAGCTGCCGGTAACTCACTAAGTTGGTACCGAGATACATTCGCAGAAGGAGTAGACTTCTCCGAATTGCTAGCAGATATTGGGGAGGTTTCTCCCGGAGCAGATGGTCTGCTGTTCACCCCTTATATTGTTGGTGAACGAACTCCTTATACGGACAGCACTGTCAGAGGAAGCTTCATAGGGATCGATACCCATCACCGACGTCGGCATTTCAGCCGAGCGGTCTTGGAAGGCATCACTTTTTCTCTGAAAGACTCTCAACTGATCATGGAAGAAGAAGCAAAACGGAAATTTAGCAAAATCGTTTCTGTTGGTGGGGGTGCGAAAAACAAAGAGTGGCTTCAGATGCAGGCAGATATTTTTGCTGCAGAGATCACAACATTATCCACAGAGCAAGGTCCCGGCATGGGGGCCGCGATGTTAGCGGCAATCGGAAGCGGACTTTATCCTGACGAAGCGGCTTGTGTGAAGGCTTTTGTAAAGTATGGGTCAGTAATCCAGCCAATCGCAGAAAATGTAACGGAGTATCAACGGATCTATTCTGTTTATCATAAAGTGTATCAACAAACAGCACCTCTTTGTCGCGAATTGGCAGCATTGCAGTCAGAGTAATCAACGAAAGAATCGCCACTACTAAAGGTTTCATGTAACTTATTTTAGAAGTAAGTTAGTTTGTTATGTTAAAAAACTAAAAATGGAGGAACCAAAATGAATTATTTTCCAACGATTGATAAAATCAAGTATGAAGGTCCAGAAACGGCCAATATGTTTGCTTTTCGGCATTATGATGCAGAAGAAGTAGTCCTAGGCAAGAAAATGAAAGACCATTTACGGTTTGCGATTGCCTACTGGCATACTATGACACAAGATGGTTCAGATCCTTTCGGAGCACCGGTCAATCAGCGCACTTGGTTCGGTGAAACGGAAATGGAAACCGCGAAAAATCGAGTAGAAGCATTCTTTGAAATTTGCGAGAAGCTAGGCGCTGAATTCTTCTGTTTCCATGATGTTGATGTAGCACCTGCTGGTGAAACTTTAGAGGAGTTCTTCCAAAATTTAGATGTGATCACAGACCTGATCAAAGAAAAGATGGATCAAACAGGCATCAAATTGTTATGGAACACAGCCAATATGTTTTCTCACCCACGATTTAACAACGGTGCTGCTTCAACGAACAATGCAGAAGTCTATGCCTATGCAGCTGCCCAAGTCAAAAAAGGGTTAGATATCTCTAAAAAACTAGGCGGCGAAAACTACGTCTTTTGGGGTGGTCGTGAAGGGTACGAAACGTTATTGAACACAGATATGAAATTCGAACAAGACAATATTGCCCGCCTATTTAAAATGGCAATTGCTTATGGAGAAAAAATTGGTCACAAACCGCAATTTCTATTAGAACCTAAACCAAAAGAACCGTCGAAACATCAATATGACTTTGATGCCGCGACGACGATGGCCTTTATCCAACATTATGGCTTAGAAGGCGACTTCAAGTTGAATCTTGAAGCCAATCATGCAACTTTAGCTGGGCACACGTTTGAACATGAAATTGCTGTTGCTCGTAGCTATAATGCATTAGGATCTTTAGATGCTAACCAAGGAGATATGCTTCTAGGATGGGACACCGATGAATTTCCAACGAATGTTTTTGACTCAACGCTGGCATTATACGAAGTATTGGAAAATGGCGGTATCGCACCAGGCGGGATCAATTTTGACTCCAAAGTCCGTCGTTCATCTTTTGAAATGGAAGACTTGCTATTGGCACATATTGCTGGGATGGATACCTATGCACGAGCATTGAAAGCCGCAGCAAAAATCAAAGAAGATCGTTTCTTAGATGAATTGAAGGAAAAACGCTATGCCTCATTTAACGTAGGGATCGGCGCAAAGATCGTGGCAGATCAGGAGGATCTTGAAAGCTTAACGGATTACGCATTGGCACATGATCAAGTGGAGCTGGAATCTAGCCACATTGAATACGTGAAATCTCGTTTGAATGATTACTTGATTTAATGAAATAGGCTGTGACATAAGCCGAAACAGATAACTACCTAATTGCTACCAGAGAAGTCAGCAAGTTATGGCTTTTTGAGGCAAATCGACCATTTTCGTCAGGAGACACCCTTCTGATCGGGTAATTATTTGTTCAACTTATGCCACAGTTTTTTTTATGAAAAAAACAAAAATCTGTTATGTATGATTGAAAATATGATACGATCATATGTAATCGTTTTATTGTGATTGCTGGGAAGGATTATGAACAGGTCTTACAGCAAATGGGATTCTTTTTTCTCGGGATTTTCATGGGGCGATTGCTGCCGCGTACCAGATTGAAGGAGCCTGGAATGAAGGGGCAAAGGACTTTCGATCTGGGATACCTATTCTCAAATTGTCGGCAACCCCTTTGAAAAAACCAAGAGAAATTCGCCATCGATCGTTCCTTGACTTGACAAGTAACTACAGCTGGTCTAAAAATCTAGTATACTCATCTACAAATCAAAGAACCAGTTGTTAGCAAAATTATCATGAAATGAGGCAATTACTATGATCCATGAAGTGATCCAACCGTTTTCTAAAAGTGAAGCAACGCTTACTACCTATGCGATTGACAACTCTGAAGAGATGGAGCAGGATCGGTTGCGACCGGCAATCATTATTTGTCCTGGCGGAGGCTATGAGTTTTTATCAGACCGTGAGGCTGAACCCATAGCAATCAAGATGATGAGTTTTGGGTTTCAGGCATTTGTTCTCCACTATAGTATCAAGCCCCATGTGTACCCATTAGCATTGCAAGAGCTTGCTGCGAGCGTTCAATTGATTCGCCAAAATCATTCACAGTGGCACGTTGATCCGGAGAAAATCATTGTCGCAGGCTTTTCGGCTGGTGGGCATTTAGCAGCAAGTTTGGGCGTATTTTGGCAAGAAGACTTTTTAACAGAAACATTGTCAGGAGCCAATCACGAATGGCGCCCAAATGGGTTGTTGCTAAGTTATCCAGTTCTTTCAAGCGGTGAATTTGCTCATGAAGGGTCTTTCCGTGCTCTTTTAGGAAACCGTTATGAAGAACAAAAGGCGCAGCTTTCCCTTGAAAAGCAAGTAAGTCGCAACACACCACCAACATTTTTATGGCACACATTAGAAGATGGTCTGGTACCGGCAGAAAACAGTCTCTTGTTTGCAAAACAACTGCGTAAGTTTGACATTCCTTATGAATTACACATTTTTCCTAGAGGTGGGCATGGTCTAAGTCTCGGAACCAAAGAAACGGCCAGTGGTGGCGAACACGCCATTGAAGAATCGGTGGTTCGTTGGCCCGAGCTTTTTGCCGATTGGGTTCGATTTAATATTTAGTTAGAACCAAGATCACTCACGCTAAGTATGATTAAACTAAGGAAACGTGTAAAAGAACAGGACCGGACTTCTCGAAACCCAAAAGAACGTCCGGTCATTGTTATGTTTCATGGGTGCTGTATTTTAAAAACGCAATAGGCGCTCTTTACGTAGGCGAATTCCAAATACTCATGTCAGAAAAAATAGCCAATCGTTTGACTCTGAATGTCTTACATAAACAGAGCTATGATAGAATAGAGAAAGGACGAACCTTAAGGACTGGCGTAGAATAAAACAGGAAAGCGAGGAGAAGAAGAGTGAAGATCCGCTTGAAAGATATCGCTGAAGAAGTAGGCGTCTCGATCGCTGCTGTCTCACAAGTCTTAAATGACAAACCGATTCGCATCTCGGAAAAGAAAAAACGCTTGATCAAACAATTAGCGAAGGAAAATAATTATTCGCCTAATATTGCGGCAAAAAGTTTAGTGCTAAACAAAACAAATACGATCGGATTGGTCATACCAGACATCAATAATCCTTTCTTTGCACAATTAGCAAAAGTACTGGAAGACCAGTTGCGAAAAATTGGTTACCTTTTGATTTTAGTCAATTCAGATGATCACTTTGCGGCAGAGAAAGAATTGATTCAATTATTGATCGATCGTAATGTGGATGGACTGTTACTAGCCCTTTCGAGTGAATCTTATACTTACGAAGAAGAGTTGAAAGAGTTTTTAAGCAGTATTTCTGTGCCATTGGTGCTGGTTGATCGAGGGTTGGATAATTTTCCGGTTGGACAAGTGTTTTATAATAATCGACAAGGCGGCTATCTTGCGACCATGGAATTGATCAATAATGGCCATCAAAACATTGGTATTATGATGAACCCCGATAAAAATATCAACTGTATTTATCGCTACCAAGGATATCTGGATGCTCTGAAAGAAGCGCAGCTGCCCCAGCAAGAAAGCTGGCGGGTGGTCACAAAATTTCAGTTTGAAGATGCTTATGACAAAGCAGACCAGCTTTTGAACAATCAAGCAATCACCGGTATCGTGGCGGGAAATGATTTGATTGCTTTAGGGATCATGAAAAGAGCCAAGGAGTTAGGAATCAATATTCCAGAACAAATGTCCATCGTTGGCTATGATAATTTGATTTTAAATGATTTATTAGAAGTACCACTTACTTCTGTCGAACAAGATGTGACAGTTCTGGGAGAAAAAGCAGTTACCTCTTTATTATCAGCGATGAAAGAACAAGCGCCGCGTTATCTTCAATTGACGCCAAAAATCGTACGAAAAAAAAGCGTTGGCAAACGGTTGGAATCAAAGATAGAATGAAAAAGATAATCGTTGTGTTTATATCAGGAGGTAGCTGTTTAACTGATCAACACAACGATTGTCTAGGTTAGAATTCAGCGCAAATTTATGGAAAGCTTTTTTGTATTCGTTATTGACAGCGCTTTACATAAGTGGTATTCTTTGGGAGAACAAATGATAAAACGTTTTATCAAACGTTTTTATTTTTAGCCAATTGATAAAACGTTTTATCAAAAAACGAAAGGGGTTTACTTATGAACAAAGCAGTAATTATTGATACGGATCCGGGAATTGACGATGCAGTAGCATTAGGAATTGGCTTGTTCAGTGATCAGTTAGACGTGAAATTAATCACGACAGTTGCTGGAAACGTAGGGATCAATTATGTGACGGAAAATATGTTGAAGTTGCTGACTTTTTGGAACTTGAAAATTCCTGTGGCCCAAGGCGCAGCTGGACCTTTGCTTCGTGAAGTAAAAGATGCCAGCGATGTTCATGGTGTAACAGGAATGGCAGGGTACGAGTTTCCAACACCAAATCGCAGTTGTTTATTGGAAGAGAGTGCCGTTGAAGCCATGCATCGCACATTGATGGCTTCTGCAGAGAAGATGACGATTATCGCAATCGGACCACTGACTAATATTGCACTTCTTCTTAAAACGCATCCTGAAGTCAAAGAAAGAATTGAAGAATTGGTTTTAATGGGTGGTGCGCTAGGCAGAGGAAACTTTGGTATTTTGTCAGAGTTCAATATCGCGATTGATCCGGAAGCAGCCAAAATCGTTTTTGAAAGCGGTCTTTCGCTAGCAGTCGCACCATTAGATGTCGGGTTGAAAGCACTGGTTTATCCTGAAGACAGCGAAAAAATCAAAGACATGAATCAAACTGGAGATATGATGTACCACCTTTTCAAGAAATATCGAGGTGGAAGTTTTGGTACCGGATTAAAAATGTACGACAGCTGTGCTTTAGCTTACGTTCTTTGTCCGGAAATGTTTGAGATCAAAGAAACCTTTGTCGCAGTAGAAACAAAAGGGGAGTATACTTCTGGCGCTACGATCATCGATCTGAACAATAAACTTGACAAAGAAAAGAATTGCCGTGTCTGTGTCGATGTCGATGAGAATAAATTCAAGGAATGGTTTTTACATGCAATCAGTCAGTGTAAATAGGAGGGGAAAAAATGATTGAAGCAATTTTAGTATTAGTTGTTTTAGGTATCGTTGGTTATTTTATTATTAAGAGTTATAATCCAGCGCTTATTTTGATTATCGGGGCGATTGTCTTATTAGGTGCGTCGGTGGCATTGGGAAATCCTCTTTATCCTGAAGGAGAAGGAACTGGTCTGGCTTTCTTTGATATTTTTCTGAAACTGAAAGACACGATCATCTCACAAGTTAGCTCAGCAGGATTAGTGATCATGATTTTATTTGGCTATTCCGGCTATATGAATTTGATTGGTGCCAATCAAAAAGCGGTCAATATCTTAGTCAAGCCAATGACCAAAATCAAATCCAAAGCGTTGTTTATACCGATTGTTTTCCTGTTAGGAAATTTGATGTCTCTAGTTGTTCCAAGTGCCTCTAGTTTAGCAATTATTTTAATGGCTATTTTGTATCCGCTCTTACAAGGTATTGGAATTTCATCAATGACAGCAGCAGGGGTCATTGCAATGACCGCAACGATCATGCCAACACCATTAGGAGCAGACAATGTGATTGCTGCACAAACGTTGGATTACAACATTCTGACTTATGTGCTGTATCATGCGAAGGTCTCGATCCCAACCTTACTTATTTTAGCTGTTGTCCACTACTTCTGGCAAACGTATTGCGATAAAAAGGAAGGTTCAGAAGCGTTTGTCGAGATGAAAGAAGTTGAAAGTGCGGCGGATGAAAAAGTTGTCCCGACATTTTATGCCATTTTGCCATTATTACCTTTAGTATTGATCATTATCGTTGGAATTATTGGTATTTTTAGAGAAAATGTGACGATGGACATTTTTGTTTTGACAATGATCTCATTCTTCGTAGCATTGATCATTGAAGGGTTCCGTAAGAAATCATTTAAGATTGCCCAAGAAAGTGCAGTCGAACTGTTCAAAGGAATGGGACAAGGTTTCAGCCAAGTCGTTATGTTAGTAGTCGGGGGTTCCTTATTCACCACAGCGATTCAAAGTCTAGGCGTGATCGATTCTTTGATGAGTGCGGTTGAAAACTCTCAATCTGCCGGTGTTCTAACCACATTGATTTTCAGTGGCGCGACAGCGTTATTTGGTATTTTGAGTGGTGGTGGATTAGCCATGTTCTATGCTGTGATCGAGCTGATTCCCAATATTGCTCAAAAAGCCGGCATCGATGGTATCTTGATTGCGCTGCCAATGCAAATGATTGCTAACTTAGCGCGGACGATTTCACCAGTTGCAGCAGTTGTCATGATCGTTTCGTCATCGATTGGTGTGAGTCCGGTTCGTTTGCTGAAACGGACCAGTGTTCCTACGATCATAGGAATTATCCTAGTAGTTGTCTTGTCGCTGTTGTTACTGCCTTATTGATTTGATGGATAAGTTAATATATGCATGCAATGAAGAACTGGATGAAATTTGGCAGTTGTTTGTTGATGCAAAAAAAAATATGGAGACACAGGGGATCTGCCAATGGACAAGCAGATACCCTGATAAGGAGATCGTCAAAACAGATATCTGTAAAAAACAATTACTGATTCATAAAAATGAATCAGGAGAAATCGTTAGTGCAGGAACCCTTAGTCCAGAATTTTTGGCGCAAGAAGAGAGTCATGGGTATAATGAACATACAAAATGTATCCAAAGGCTCGTGACCAAAGCATCAGAAATGGGGAATGGGTTGGGCTCGGCTTGGTTGAAAACTTGTCTAAGAGACTTTTGTAAAGCAGGGGATGCCATTTATTCTCTGACCAACCATACGAATAAGCCGATGCAGCACTTATTTGAGAAAACCGGTTTTTCTTTGATAGAGACAACTTCTGTTACGGGTCGCGAAGCGTTTGGCCCGTTCTATATATACAAAAGAAATAGGTGATTTAGTGGGTAAAATAGCAGTTTTGGGCAGTGTGAATATGGATATTGTTATCACGACTGGGCGAATGCCAAAAATTGGCGAAACGATCATAGGAGATCAAATTGATTATTTTGTCGGCGGGAAAGGGGCCAACCAAGCAGTTGCAGCCGCCCGTTTTGGCGGAACAACGACATTCTTAGGAAAAATTGGTCAAGATACGTTTGGGGAAAAAGTCTATCGACACTTAAGTGAAGAGCAACTGGATGTCCAGTCAGTTGCACAAGAAAAAAATATCTTTACTGGTATCGCAAGTATTTTTAAATTACCGCAAGATAATTGCATCACTGTAATCTCCGGTGCCAATGGACTGGTAGATCGTGAATATGTAGATCAAATAGCTGATAAAATCATAGAAAGCGATGTTTTGCTGGTACAAATTGAGATTCCGGTAGATACGCTTCGGTATGCGTTACAGCTCGCAAAGGAAAATGGCGTGACAACACTACTGAATCCCGCACCTTATCATGATATCGTAGGGGAATTACTGCCTTATGTCGATATCTTAACGCCAAATGAGACGGAATTTGCCGCATTGATCGGTAAAGAATTGATCCCTGAACCTGAAATCGAAGCAACGATTCTAGCTTGGCAGCAAACGCACGCTACCAAATTGGTAGTGACACGAGGCAGTCAAGGGGTAAGTTTCGTTGATTCCGGTAAAATCGTGACCGTGGCATCAAAGAAAGTGACCGTCGTTGATACTACCGGTGCAGGAGATACCTTCAATGGTATCTTAGCGGCTGCATTAAGTGATGGGGTGCCATTTAAAGAAGCGGTCGTTTTAGCGAATCTTGGTGCAGGACTTTCTGTTCAAAAATTAGGTGCCCAAACGGGGATGCCTACAAGAAAAGAAGTCGCAGTCATCGAGAATAACTAAAAGGAGGACTGTCTAGTTTAAAGAATGACAGCTATCCCAATAAACACACCTCCGTTCTGACTCGTTCAGCGAGTCAGAACGGAGGTGTGTTTTTTTGTCTATTTGTAGTCGGATCGCTAATGTACTGCTTCGATAGAGGAACAGACGATCATCTAGAAATAACGGAATCTCCTTCAATCAACCGATAGCCGAGGTTGATCTTTTCAATCGTATCAGGATGAGCAATTTTTGTCAGTAAAAGATCAATGGCATGCTTGCCGATGGCTGTTTGGTCTTGCTCGATATGAGTGAAAATAAAAGCATTCAAGTCAAAAATGTTGACGGTAGGATGGTCAAAGCAAACAACTGAAAAGTCATGTGGGACTTGCCTTCCCAATTGTTCAATCGCACTCTTGGCAAGTAAAGCAATATTGTATTCTGTGGTAAAAAGAGCTGTGATCTCTGGGTTCTTTTGAAGAAAGGCCACGATAAGTGCCACATCATCTTCGATCTTGCGAGAAGAACTGGGGACCACAGAGTCGATCCTCGACAAAATTTGCTTTTGGCTGACAGCCCGGTTGGCATCCACATGCGCAGAGAGAAAACCATTGACTCGTTCATCAATCGTTGAAACACTGCTATCGGAAGTAATCAAGCCAATCTTGTCATGGTGTTTGGCAAAGAGATAATTTGTCAATTCTTTTGCAGCAGCAAAGCTATCCGTTTGCACACTGCAGATCGGCAAATTTGCCATCAGACGATCAATTACAACGATCGGGAAATTTTTAGAAATCAATTCTAAGATTTTTGGCGAGGTATATTCTGATGATGTCGGCAGTAGGATCAAACCCTGAATGCCCATTTCAATCAATTCTTGGATCAACTCATTTTCGCGATCAGGATCACCATAACTGATCTTGACGATGAAATTGATTTCTTCAGCATTTGTTTCTAGAACTGTTCGCAGTATTTGAGCACCAAAAAAGTCTGTAAAGTTGGTGATGATCAATCCGAAAATGAGTTTGTTCGGAACAATGTCTGCCTTCTTATTTGTGACAACGACAGAACCTTTTCGAGGCTTTCTGACAATGTAGCCATCCTCTTTTAACAGATCCAGTGCTTTTTTGACCGTGATCGTACTAACACTATAGGTAGTTGATAATTCTTTTTCAGTAGGCAGTGTGTCATTGATTGCGACAGTGCCTGTTTCGATTTGATGTTTCAAATCTTCATAAATCGTTTGGTACAAAGGTTTACTCATGCATGCGCCTCCATTTCTCAAAAAATAAAAGAACTATTTATGTATATATTAAATATATTATATTAATAAAGCAAGCAGTTTAATCAAAAAAACTTTTTATGAAACCGTTGACATATCCTTTTTAATTCTATATAATTCGCTTGTAAAGATATTTAATATATTAAATAGTTTTATATTATATTTAATAAGGGGGTTAATAAATGGAGTTAGGAAAGAAAAAGAGAGGGATCAATGAACAGCAAAACATTGCCTATGTATTTATTCTGGTTCCTGTTCTTCTACTAGTTGTTTTTGCAATTATCCCGATAGTGATGGCACTTTTCTATAGTTTTACCGATTATACGATCATTGAAAGCCCCAATTGGATCGGTTTAAAGAATTTCACGCGTATCTTTCAAGATGAATTTTTCTTTATTTCATTAAAGAACACTATCGTCTACACCTTACTGTATGTGCCATTGGGATTAGTCGTCTCTCTAGCAGCCGCCATGTTGCTGAATCGCAAAATGAAGACCACCAGTCTTTTCCGAACATTTTTTTACTTGCCAGTCTTATGTTCATCGGTGGCTACAGCAACCATTTGGTATTGGCTCTTAAACCCACAGTATGGTTTGCTCAATCAGTTGCTTGGTTTGATTGGAATCAATGGTCCAGCTTGGCTGTATAGTTCCAATTGGGCGATGACTGCAATCGTCATTATGAGTGTCTGGATGAGTTTTGGCGGAAACATGATGATTTTCTTGGCGGGTTTACAAGGGATCAATCCTGCTCTTTATGAAGCAGCAGATATTGAAGGCGCAAATGCGTGGCAAAAATTTAAGAGTATCACTTGGCCCCAATTATCCAAAACAACATTCTTAGTTAGCACACAATTGATCATCGGCGCTTTCCAAGTATTTGACCAAGCCTATATGCTGACAAAAGGCGGACCTGGAAATTCCACAATCACCCTTGTTTACTATATTTATAATAAAGGATTTGGTGGACTAGAAATGGGGTATGCTTCTGCGCTGTCATTTATCTTGTTCATGATCATTTTCATTTTTTCACTGGTGAATATGCGTTTGACCAATACAGAAACAAACTAAAGGAGAAAAAACGATGGCTAAAACAAAACATATGCAGTCATTCATCTGGTATTGCTTGGTGATTCTGATCAGTTTGACAACGGTTCTGCCGTTTATCTGGACCTTGTCGACATCCTTTAAATCCGATAGCGAGATTCTCAGCGGATCGATGCAAATCATTCCAAGCCACTTTACTTGGGATCATTATAAAGAAGTTTTTGAAACGATGCCTTTCTTAAACTATTTAAAAAATTCATTGATATTAGCACTTGGGGGTGTAGCGACAAATTTATTTTTTGGTTCATTAGCTGGTTATTCTTTTGGTCAGCTGAAATTCAAAGGGAAGAAACCAATCTTTCTCGTTTTTCTAGCTTCAATGATGGTTCCAAGTATTGTCACAATGATTCCAACCTTTATTGTGCTTCGGGGATTCCCGTTGGCTGGAGGGAATGATCTAACTGGTACTGGTGGGTTAGGATTGATCAATTCCTATTGGGCAATCCTGCTTCCCGGAGCAGCAGGAGCGTTCTCGATTTTCTTTATGAAACAATTCTTCGAACAATTACCAAAAGAACTCGGAGAAAGTGCTCGAATCGATGGTGCAAGTGAGTTCAAGATTTTCTGGAATGTTTATTTTCCGCTAGCAAAACCTGCTTTGACAACGCTAGGTATTATGACTTTTCAAGCAGGCTGGAATGCCTTTATGTGGCCGATGATTGTCTTGAATGCAGATGAGATGAAAACGGTCCAAGTTGGACTGGCAGCTTTCCAATACAACTACAATACAAATTATGGTCCATTGATGGCAGGAACGATTTTGGCAACACTACCTGTTTTAGTTCTATTCATTTTTGCACAACGAAATTATGTACAAGGCATGGCAGATGCCGGTATCAAATAAAACGAAGGAGTGAATGTGATGAAAAACATAATCAAAGGATTGCTGTTAGTAGCAGCGATGACAGTGTTAGGTGCATGTGGTGGAGGCAATGATCAGGCAAGCAATGATGGAGCTGGCGGAAAGCAGAAAATCACTTTTTGGGGTTCTTGGAGTGGTGACCAAGTCGATCAGCTCAATCAATTGATC
Source organism: Enterococcus sp. 125944 (assembly GCF_051909435.1). Taxonomy (NCBI): domain Bacteria; kingdom Bacillati; phylum Bacillota; class Bacilli; order Lactobacillales; family Enterococcaceae; genus Enterococcus; species Enterococcus sp. 125944. The sequence continues at coordinate 53,790 of NZ_JBQASY010000004.1, forward strand.
GATCAATACAATGATAGCCAAGACAAATACGAGGTAACCTATAAAGTTCAAGACAACGTTGAAGAAAAGCTGCTGACCGGAATGGCGGGTGGCGAAATTCCAGATGTTATCTTGTGGGATCGCGTCAATACAGCGATGTATGCCAAAAAAAATGCCTTATTGGATCTAGATGATTTGATCAAAAAAGACAATGTAGATATGGGCGATTTTTATGAAGAAACTGTCAAAGAAATGCAATACGACAATAAACAATATGGAATCCCACTTTTAGTAGACAACCGCTCTCTCTTTTATAACAAAACATTACTGAAAGAAGCTGGAGTAGAACCACCAAAGACTTGGGATGAGTTGTTGGATGTTGCGAAGAAAACAACAAAATGGGATGGAAAAACGTTAGTGCAAGCTGGTTTTTCTCTTGATGACGTTGGATTGTTCAATATGTGGTTGCAGCAAGCTGGCGGAACCATGCTGAACGCTGATAATACTGCCACTGCTTTTAATTCTGAGGCAGGAATGACCGTTCTTGATTTCTGGGATCAATTAATGAATCAAGCGAAGGTCTATCAACAAGGATTTAATGATGGATCTGATGCATTTGCAGCTGGTAAAGTTGCGATGGCCTATAACGGACCTTGGGCATTAGCAGATTATGATAAAGTGGATGGCTTGGATTATGGGGTCGTCCCTCCAGTAACTGGACCAAATGGGGACAAAGGGGCGTTGACGGGTGGCTTTGGTTTAGTGATTCCCAAAACGGCCAAAAACCAAGAAGCTGCTTGGGACTTTATTAAATGGTGGACGACCAACCCAGATATCGGTGTCGAGTTTGCAAAAATTTCCACTTGGCTACCAGCAAATATCGAAGCAGCGCAAAATACCTACTTTACTGAAAATGAGAAGTACAAAGCTTTTGTGGAAACCATGGATTTTGCTAAAATTCGACCAACTGTTATGGGGTATTCCGATGTCGAAAAACTAGCCCTTATTCCACAATTAGAAAATGTCTTTTCTGGAAAAACAACGCCGCAAAAAGCACTAGAAAATGCTCAACAACAAGGTGACAAAATATTGAAAGAAGGATCAGGAGAATGACCGATTTTAACAAGTATGCCGATCTTGCACAAACAAGTATCGATTATTTCTATCAAGCAGCTTCCAAAGAACAATTTATGAACAACGTTTATCCATTGCGGGATGAGAAAGAAAATGAAACATTCAATTACTGGTGGATCGCGCATTTAGTGGATGTACGCATTGATGCTTATCTGCGGACCAACGATATGGCTTACTTGCAGCAAGCAGAAGAAACCTATCATTACAATAAAGCAAGAAACCATAACACATTGCTGCATGAATTTTATGATGACATGTTGTGGAACGCATTAGCTGGATTACGTTTGTATGAATTGACTAAGAAAAAAGAATACCTAGCTGACGCCCGAGAAGTATGTCTGGATATTTTTGATACTGCTTGGAATGATCATATGAATGGCGGATTTGCTTGGAAACGCACGCAGCTTGACTATAAGAATACACCTGTAAATGCACCAATTATTATTCTAGCATTACGTCTGTATCAAGTTGAAGCCAATGAACGCTATCTGACTACAAGCCAACAGACACTAGAATGGATGAAAAAATATTTGGTACAGCCGGACACACAATTCGTAGAAGATGGTATCAATCGTAACGGCGATGGCAAAATCGATGTGCAATGGCAATTTACTTACAACCAAGGGGTCTATATTGGAGCATTGATAGAATTTTATCATGTGACTGACGATATTTCTTATTTAAAAGATGCAATCACTTGTGCCAAAACATCCTTTGAAGTTATTGGTAAAGATGGGGTCTTCAATGATGAAGGAGATGGTGGTGACATAGGATTGTTCAAAGGCATTGAATACCGTTATTTGAATCTCTTAGTCAAAGAAGCAGAAAAAGTGGGCTTAGACATAGCCTCCATCAAAGGATTTGTGACATCCAGCTGTGAACGCTTGTTAGAGCATAGTCAGAAGGAAGGACATCTGTTAGCTTACCGAGACTGGTTAGTCGCAGAAATTCCAACTAGTGTTTTCTTGTCTGACCAATTATCAGGGGTCATGGCATTAGAAAGTGCTGCAATCATTTAAAGTTTGAAGAGAAATATCAGTAGACAAAGCGAAAGGACTGGCAGCAGATTTTCAAGATCAGCAAAGGTTGGTTCATTCTTAGCAAATCGGGCATAGGATGGAGGATTGAACAGTCTTGAACATCAACTACCCGAAGCTTCTCGTTGCAGAAAGACCAGCGGCTTTGTCTACTTTTGTCGGCTCTTCTTTGTAAAAGGGGAAAAGAAGATGGGATACAGCGAAATACCGAAAGTAATTAAGAGTTTTATGGAGAAAATCACGTTGCTTTGTGGCGAAGACCATGCAAATTGGGCGGAAAACTTTAATGCGGCATTTGCCAATACCGTATTAACCACTGTCAAGAAGCAAGAAGATGGCAGTACCTTTGTTTTGACAGGTGATATTCCTGCAATGTGGCTGCGAGATTCAACCGCTCAAGTCCGTCCGTACCTGTGTTTAGCAAAAGATGATCAAGAACTGTCTGATATGATTGCCGGATTAGTCAAAAAGCAATTTATGTTTATCACTATCGATCCTTACGCTAATGCCTTCAATGAAACAGAAAATTTTGCCGGACACCAAGATGATCTAACCGAAATGAACGGCTGGATCTGGGAACGGAAATATGAGATCGATTCATTGTGCTATCCGATCCAGTTAGCCTATCTACTTTATAAAAACACCGGGCGCACCGATCACTTTGATAAAAACTTTATTGAAGGGGTCAAAAAAGTCCTAACCGTCTTTCGGACAGAACAAGATCACGCGCAGTCACCATATCAATTTGAGCGCCAAACAGAACGTCAAGAAGATACGCTGAAGTTCGCCGGCAAAGGAACCCCAGTTGCTAAAACAGGGATGACTTGGTCAGGATTTCGTCCAAGCGACGACGCTTGTGTCTATGGCTATTTGATTCCGTCAAACATGTTCGCTGTTGTGATATTAGGTTATTTGGAACTGATTTTCTCCGACATTTTAGATGTGCCTGAATTAGTGGCCGAAGCAGCCGATTTAAAGCAAGAGATCCAAGCGGGGATCGAAAAATATGCGTATACGACGAATCAAGCTGGCGAAACGATCTATGCCTATGAAGTGGATGGGTTAGGCAATGCCTCTGTCATGGACGACAGCAATGTACCTAACCTGATTTCTGCACCTTATCTAGGCTATGGCTCCATGGAAGATCCAACTTATCTAGCTACGAGAAAAACACTTTTAAGTGACGAAAATCCTTATTACTATCAAGGCGAATTTGCTAGTGGGATCGGCTCATCTCATACACCGCATAATTTTGTTTGGCCGATCGCGATGGCGATGACTGGATTGACGACATCAAACAAAGAAGAAAAAGCCCAAATTTTAGATCAATTGGTAGCGATCGATGCAGGAACGCATTTGATGCATGAGGGTATCAATGTCAATGATCCAACGGATTACACTCGTGAATGGTTTTCTTGGGCAAACATGATGTTTTGTGAGCTAGTAATGGATTATTTCGATATTCGAGTAGAAAAGTAGGGATAGACAATGATGTATGGAGGCATAGAAGCAGGCGGAACAAAAATGAACTGTGCAGTAGCGGATCAAGAGGGGAAGATTATTGCTTCACAGCGAATCGCTACGAGAGAACACGCAGAAACACTGGCCGAAATTTTCCGATTTTTTGATAGGTATGAGCTGGCCGCGATGGGGATCGGCAGCTTTGGTCCAATCGGATTGGATCCCAAGCAAGCCAACTATGGGCATGTTTTGGCAACACCTAAAGCGAGATGGCAAAATTTTGACTTTTTGGGGACGTTAAAACAACGCTATCCGATTCCAATGGTTTGGACAACAGATGTCAATGCAGCGGCCTATGGGGAATTAAAAAAAGGGGCTGCTCAAGACTGCGATACCTGTATTTATCTGACGGTGGGGACTGGGATCGGTGCCGGTGTAATCGTGAATAACCAGTTATTCCAAGGCAAATCTCATCCTGAAATGGGGCATATCCGGATCAAACGGCACCCAGAGGATTCATATGTCGGCACTTGCCCTTATCATCAGGATTGCTTTGAAGGACTGGCTGCCGGTCCTTCCATCGAAGCACGAACGGGGCAAAAGGGAGAGACTCTTCTTGAAAATCATCCTGTATGGGAGCTGCAAGCCTATTATATAGCGCAAGCATTGGTCAATTATACATTGTCCTTTGTACCAGATAAGATTATTTTAGGCGGTGGTGTCATGAATCAGACCCACTTGCTGTCAAAAATCAGAGAACAATTTTTGTTGGAACTAGGGGGCTACATTTCGATTCCAAGCGTAGAAGAGTACATTGTTCCATGGCAACTAGTGAATGAAAGTGGCATCAAAGGCTGCCTGCAATTAGCCATTGATTGGCAAAAAGAATCCATCAACTAAAATGTAGCAAAAAATGTAGCAAAAAAGAACCAAACGACCGCGAGGGTTATTGCATCGAAGCATTAATAGCTTCTGGACAATACACACTGCGGTCGTTTGATTTCTTTGTTGTTTGGAATGAAGCTTCCGCCTTCTTACTCAATGCGGGGCAATAGTTCCCCCATGGGAAAGGCCAGCGAGCAAATCAAACGCTTATTTCTTTAAAAGCACTAAAATTTCGTCGATCTTTTTTAGTTCTTCAGCAGAAAAAGTTAATTGGTCCAAAGCCCGGACATTTGCTTGTAGTTGACTCAAACGAGAAGCACCAATCAATACGCTAGCAACAGTCTCTTGACGCAACAGCCAAGCTAATGCCATTTCTGCCAAACTTTGTCCTCGCTCTTGAGCAATATCATTCAATTGTCTGACTACATTTAAGGTTGGAGCTACACGATCTTCTGTCAAAAAAGGACTATCTGAGCGATGCGCTCGAGAGTCTTCGGGAATACCATGCAGATAACGATCAGTCAATAATCCTTGTGCCAGAGGGCTAAAGACGATCGCACCTAATCCTTCCTCTTCTAAGACAGCTGTTAATCCATCTTCGATCCAACGATCAAACATATTGTAGCGAGGTTGATGGATGATAAAGGGGGTTCCTTGGTCCTTCAAAATCTTGGCGATTTCTTTTGTTTGTTCTGCAGAATAATTGGACACACCAACATAGAGGGCTTTTCCTTGCCGTACTAACAAGTCCAGTGCATGAGCCGTTTCTGCCAATGGTGTGTCTGGATCTGGGCGATGATGGTAAAAAATATCGACATAATCTAGGCCTAGACGTTGCAGGCTTTGATCACAGCTGGCAATCAAATTCTTCTTAGAACCCCATTCACCATAGGGACCAGGCCACATATAGTAACCAGCCTTTGATGAAATAATCAATTCATCCCGATAAGCCTGTAAGTCTTCTTTTAAAATGCGGCCGAAATTCTTTTCTGCCGATCCTGCAGGGGGACCATAGTTGTTGGCCAAATCAAAATGGGTAATGCCTAGATCAAAGGCTCCTAGGATCGTTTCCCGCTGTTTCGCAATTGGATCTGTATCACCGAAGTTGTGCCATAGACCAAGGGAAATTGCAGGAAGTTTTAAACCTGATTTTCCGACACGGTTATATGTCATGCGTTCATATCGTTGCATATTTGCAGTATACATGGTAATCCCTCACTTTTTGTATTCGCTATCATAAGTAAACCGAATAATCGGATCAGCGTCAAGCGAAATCAGCAAAAGAGAGGTGACCGAATCATTTTTTGTGCAACCATTGATTCGTAAAAAGCCGATTTCCTACATTTCTGTAGCAAATCGGCTTTTTTGTCAGTAATTATTGGTTATGCGTTGTAGATTGGTTGTCCTTTAAAGAAACTGCAGCTGACGTGACCTTTGCGGGCGACAAATTCAGCCGTTGAAGAAACAGGGGTCAAAAGAAAATCAGCAGAATCGCCAACTTTTGGCCATTGTTGATTTCCTTCTTGATCTAATGGCACTCTGCCATCTGTTACCAAGCCTAATGCCTGGGTCAATGCCTCTTGTGATTGAACGCCAAAAATCTCTAAATAACGAGCGAGCTTTTCTTGCAAGGAGCCGTCACCCAGTGATGACCAAGAATCATAAATATTGTCACAACCAATGTGAACAGTAACCCCATAACTTTGTAATTCTTTAAGGGGAGGAATCGTTCCCTGACTGATTGGAATACTTGAAACGATATGAATGTCCTGATCTGCTAAAGCTTGAAAAACTTCTGTGCGTTCAGCTCCTTCAAAATCATTTAAGCCAAAGGCATGGCTGATGAAGACATTGCCTGCCATAGCATATTCTTTGGTCAGCCGAATGATTTCTTTGATCGTTGCACGACCGGCTTCTTTGCGGTCATGTAGATGAATGTCTATGCCAACATTGCCTTTTTTTGCCAGCTCAAAGGTTGTTTTTAATGATTGCTGATAATCTTGATCTAATGTATAAGGATCGACCCCACCAATGAATGCAGCTTTACCAGTAGCTAATGCTTCTTCGATTAATGCGACGGCATTTGATCGCAGCAGACCGTGTTGCGGGAACAAAACAAGTTCCGAACCAAATGGTTTGTCAGCAAGCAATTCAGTTAGTGCATCAAAATAGCGCAGTTCAGTCATTGGTTCAATATCAATATGGGAGCGAAAGGACACGACACCATGAGGCAATTCTAAATCGATCAATTGTTGTGCCCGTTCTTTAATCGAAAGAGGCAATGCATCCAATTGAGGAATCTCTGTTTCAAAACGTTCTACTAAGTTGGCTGCCGGTGTGACAGGACGCCATGGAGTTCCTAATTTGCTTTTATCCAAATGGCAGTGTTTTTCAATCAAGCCGGGTAATAATAACTGGCCTTGACCATCGATAACAGTTATTCCTGGCGTGTCTTTCCATTCATCCATGGGAAGGATCTCGGTAATTTTTTCTTCACTGATCCCAATCGCCGCCCGTTTGGTTTGGCTGCCAGAGGTCCAGCCATTTTCTTTGATGTAGCTTGGTTCCATTCGAATATTTGTTAGCCATAAATCCAAGTAATCGCCTTCTTTCAAGTTTGTTTCATGGTACCATACTCTATCAGAAGAACCAAAGTAGATGCCCCTCCCAGCTGAAGTCGGATTCTTTGCATTGGGTGTTTAGTAGTGTAGGATAGAACTGAAAGAAAAAAGCGGAGGAGACGAACAGAGATGGACAAACGATTTTTATTGCAGGCACAAGAACTCTCTCATCAGAAACCGGAATATTTAGAAACGTTGTTTGCTGTGGGGAATGGTCAAATCGGTGTCCGAGCAGGGCATCCCCTTAAAGTGAATGCGTACTATCCTGGGAATCCCGGGGCTTTTGTCAATGGTTTTTTTGACAGTGAACCGATCCAATACGGCGAATGGGCTTATGGCTATGCTAAAGAACACCAAACCATCTGCAAGTTACCCAACCTGCGGGGGCTTTCTTTAAGCATTGGACAGAGCAGTCGTCGGACAGCGTTTGGCAGACGGAACAAATCCAGCTGACATTAGATATGGCAGAAGGCATCCTTCATGAGTCTTACCATGTAGAAACCCCATTAGGAAAAAGCTTTGATCTTGAGATGCAATCTTTTGCCTCCATGACGCGCAGTGAATTTTATGTTTGTCGTTACACAATCAAAAATGCAAATTTCACAGAGCCAATCACTGTTTCCCATCCATTGGACCAGCGCTTCACAGTCAATCAAACAGATGATCCTCGTGTTGCGAATAAAGAGCATCAGCTTCTGAAAGAAGAGCATGGCGACTATGCCATTTGGACAGCCCCTCATAGTCAAAAAAAACTGGCGATTCGGGTGATAGGCGGCGATGGGCAAATCCAATCTGGAGAATCCCTGACGACGATTTTTCAACTGCGATTACAAGAAGCAGAGGACGCACCCTTTTATCAAGAAGCGGTTGATTTTGAAACATTTGTTGCCGAACAGAGGGAAAGCTATCAGCAGTTTTGGGCAGCGAGTGATATCGAGATCACGGGTGATCAAGAACTACAAAAGGGGATCCGCTTCAATCTGTTTCACCTGAATCAGGGGGCAGGACGTGATGGCAGAACCAATTTTGCTGCCAAGGGGTTGACAGGTGAAGGGTATGAAGGTCATTATTTTTGGGATACTGAAATGTATTTGTTGCCTTTTTTTACTTACACCAATCCAGACACTGCGAAAGCATTGCTTACTTATCGAGCAACTATTTTACCGCAAGCGCAAAAACGGGCACAAGAGCTGAGCCAAGACGGTGCACTGTTTGCATGGCGCACCATTGATGGTCAAGAAACGAGTGCCTATTATCCTGCCGGAACCGCACAACTGCATATCAATGCCGATATCGTTTATGCTTTTCAACTCTATGAACGGGTCACAGGAGATGTCCGCTTTATTGAAGAAGTCGGCAGTGAAGTCGTTTTCGAAACGGCAAAATTTTGGTTGAGTTATGGTGATTTCATCGAAAAAGACGGCAAACCTTCTTTTTGTATCAATGGGGTCACCGGACCTGATGAATACAGTGCATTGGTCAACAATAACTTTTATACCAACAAAATGGCTCAAAACAATTTATATTATGCCATTGAACTGGCGAAACGATACGAAAAGCATATGGAACTGATCGATCAATGGCAGCAAGCCGCAGACCTCATGTATTTCGGTTATGATACGTCTCGTGGACTTACCAAGCAAGATGATGAATTTCTTGAACAATCTGTCTGGCCTTTTGAAGAGACACCAGCTGCTAACTATCCCTTATTGTTGCATTATCATCCGATGATAATTTACAAACATCAAGTCTGCAAACAAGCGGATACCGTATTAGCGCAAATGCTTTTTACGGGTGATTTTACCCTAGAACAACTAAAACAAGATTATCAGTATTATGAAAAAGTCACCACTCATGATTCTTCGCTGTCTCGTTCGATTTTCAGTGTGATGGCTAGTCGTATCGGAGAAACAGCAAAAGCATATCGCTATTTCATGGATACGGCATTGATGGATCTGACTGATTTGCAAAAAAACGTCGTCGATGGCATCCATGCGGCAAATATGGGAGGCAGCTGGCTAAGTTTGATTTATGGTTTTGCTGGTCTTTATTATGATGAAGGCATTCGCTTGTCCAATCACCTACCAAAAGAAATAACAGAACTTGCCTTTAAGCTTTTTTATCAAGGGGAAGAATTGCGAATTACTTTAAAGGAAGGTAAAGTTGAGTGTCAGCTAGCTCCTGAAACTGAATTATTTATTGAACAAACGGGTAAAGACATCTGGGTGAGAAAAACTAGCAAAGAACATCTGAAAGAAGGTCTGTAAATAGAGCATGACAACATTCTATAATGAGCAGATGTCAGCAACCGCTCTGAGGTTGTAAGCCGTGAGCAACTGTTTGCTGGATCATTCGCAAGAATCAATTGGTAAAAAAACAATTGATTCTTTTTTTTTCGTAAAAAGGCCCCCATTTTATTCAAACTCTATGCCCCAGCAATACGAACTGTCTAAAAGCTATCTTCAGGTGACATGCAATGAATCTTCTAATCAAGGAGTCGTGATTGATTGATAAACTGGAAGGGAAGGGCAACAAACTTAGTTGATTTCCTAGGATATTCCTTGTGGGTGCAAGATATGCACCCCATTTTTGTAAACGGATACGCTATACTATGGATACAATCAAACTTGGCCAAGGGAGATTAAAAAAATGGATAATAATCGATTGAATTTTATTTATAAGCTGAATCATATTGTGAACGAAAATGAAGTAGGAACAGTGGAATTTGAGTTGGCAAAATTTTTCTTGGATAACTTTAAGAGTGTGGCACGATGGAACATTTATCAAATTGCGGAAGAAAAGCATGTCTCGCGAGCTTCAATTAGAAGGTTTGCCAAACAATTAGGGTACGAAAATTTTTTGGAAATGAAAAGAAACGCAGAAACATTTGATGATGGCATCAGTGAATTTCAGAAATTTTATGGGTATGAGGATTTCTTGTCGAAGCTTCAAAGCAACATTGTTTCTTTAATGGAAGAACTCAGCTTACGCTTTAACACACAAGAAGTCGATCGCTTGGTTCGACTGATCAATAGCAATCAGGAGGTAATGATTTTATGCTCCAGCAATATCGCAGGGAGCGTCAAAACTTTTCAGCAACGGATGGTTATTTTTGGCAAACGAATCACATTACTAACCTCAAAAGATGATCTAACTGTCGCATTAACCACTTATAAAGAGCCACTGATCATTGTTTTTTCACTTTCGGGTCTATTTGTTTCTTCCATGCTAGATGTATTTAAAGAGATTCCAGCAACAGCGATCTTGTTTACCAACAACCGCAACCCAATTTACAATCGTTACTTTGACAAATTATATCATTTAAGTTCACAAACACATGAGAAAGAAATCAATGAGTTGCTTTACTATACCTATGGCATTGATTTTGTCCTTGATTTATTATTCAACGGTTATTTACTTAAATATAAGAGAGAAGGCTAAGGTCATGCATTTTAAAGATCAACCAACATTTCCAGATAATTTTTTGTGGGGAGCATCAAGCGCTGCTTGGCAAGTAGAAGGCGCAGTGGCAGAGGATGGTCGTTCTACAGCGATCATTGACTTGAATAGTAAGAAAAAAAAGCCCTATACCGATAATTCGATTGCAGCTGATCATTATCATAAATACAAAGAAGACGTTCAATTGATGGCTGACGCAGGATTTACCTCTTATCGTTTCTCTATTGCTTGGCCTAGAATTTATCCAGATAATTCTGGTGTTCCGAATCAATTAGGCATTGATTTCTATAATCAGTTGATTGATGAACTCGTTGCTCATGGGATTACACCAATCGTTACCTTGTATCACTATGACATGCCGGTATGGGTAGATGAAGAGTTTAATGGTTGGTATGATCGTGGGATCATCGATGCCTTCGATCAGTATGTCAGAACTTGCTTCAATGCGTTTGGAGACCGTGTAAAATACTGGCTAGCAATCAATGAACAAAATATGCAGATCGTCTATGGTGATTGGTTAGGTGTCTGTAAGTATCCAGAGACGTGGTTCGAAGACAAATGGAGAGTCAACCATATTATGAATCTCTGTCATGCTAAAGCAGTTATTGCTTGTCATGAGTTAGTTGAGGATGGGAAAATTGGACCCGTTCCTGGGATGGTTCCGTTTTATCCTGAATCTGCTAAACCAGAAGATCAGATTGCAGCAATGAATGCCGAAGAATTAACCGAAAAAATTTGGAATGATTTCAATGCCAATCGTGAATACAATGGATTTATCAAACGTTACTGGAAAGAACACAATATTGATCCAGATATTCGCCCTGGAGACATGGAACTCGTTGCCCAAGCAAAAATTGACTTCTTTGGCATTAATTGTTATCGCAGCAATGTTGCAAAAGAATCACCGGCTGATTCACAACGTCAAGAAATTGGGTTGAATAAGTCTGGGAAAAAAGGAGAATTCGTTTATCCAAATTATCCAGGTATTTTTGCTCAAACAGTGAATCCATTTGTAGAGACCACGGATTGGGACTGGGAGATCGATCCCGTTGCCATGCGTTACTTATTACGCTATATGGAGGATCATTATCATTTGCCGATGATTATAACGGAAAATGGTTACGGTGCCCATGAAACGTTAGGAGAAGACGGCAAAGTCCATGATCAAGAACGAATTGCATTCTTGAATGACCAAATCTACCAAGTTGGTCTAGCCATTGAAGATGGGGCAAAAGTATTTGGTTACAATCCATGGTCCTTTACGGATTTATTGAGCACGGGAAATGGCATGGCAAAACGTTACGGGCTTGTCTATATCAATACGACAGATGACGAATTGCTTGATTTGCGAAGAATTCCTAAAGATTCTTATTATTGGTACAAAGAAGTGATTCATTCAAATGGGCAGTCCCTGAAACGTCCAGAGTGAGAAGGAAACGGGGTACAACTATAAATTTGTAACATAAAACAGTAGACACTATACTATCCGAACGAAAGTCATTGAACGGTGCGAGTAATCGTATTTTTATGACACTGATCTTGCGGTTCCTAGGAGCAAAATCAGTATCGTTCGGATAGGCAGTTTGCTAAGAAACAGATGATCCAGTTTTGATTATCAAATGAAATGAAAGCGATTTATAAAATGAAATGAGGATGAATCGGCTATGACAAATTATAGTGAACTAGTTGAGTATATCATCGATCACATCGGCGGAATCGAAAACGTGCAAACAGCGAACCATTGTGCTACTAGATTACGACTCCAATTGAATGATCCATCCGCCTTCGATGATGATCAGCTGAAGAAAAATAAACTGATTTTAGGTACAGTAAAAAGAGATCACGATGTTCAATTAATCATTGGACCAGATGTCCCTAAGGTATATGCAATGTTTATGGAGAAATTAGAGCATAAAAGTGAAAACACATCCACTGATCGAAAAAAAAGAAGGTTAAAAGATTATGGGGCATTAGTCGTTGACTTTATCAGTGGTACCTTTGTTCCAGTATTGCCTATCCTTGTAGCAGCCGGATTGGTATCTGCCGTTTTAACTATTGGTGTGACCTTTTTCGGATTATCTGCAGAAAGTGGAACTTATACGATTTTAAATGCAGTGAATGATGCTGGATTCTATTTTTTGCCTATTTATATTGGATTTAGTGCTGCTCGCAAATTAGGTATCAATGGCATGATGGGGATGTTCCTAGGGGCAATTCTTGTTCATTCACTGATCAATGGTGTAGAAGGACTTACCTTCTTAGGCCTTTCTGTACCGACAATGAGTTATAATACCACAACGATTCCAGTGATATTCGGGGTATTATTTATGGCAGTGATTGATCGAATCGCGGATAAATTGATTCCCCAGTCTATCAAATACTTTGTTAAACCATTGCTTGTCATTTTGATCACAGTACCGGTAACCTTGATTCTATTAGGTCCTATCGGAAATGAAGTGGGAGGCTATATTGCTAATGGCTTGAGCTTTTTGTATGATAAATTAGGCTGGTTTTCCGTTGGTTTGTTGGGGGCAACGACACCTTTACTTGTGATGACAGGAACAAACCAAGCATTGTTTCCACTCGTTTTTGCAATGCTAGGAGATTATGGCTATGACTCATTTGTCATGCCAGCAATGTTAGCAGCGAATGTCGCCGTTGGTGCTTCAGCGTTAGCGATTGCGTATAGTGAAAAGAATACCGAGAAAAGGGCCCTAGCACTCTCTTCTGGATTAACTGGCGTGATGGGAATCACTGAACCTGCTATCTTTGGTGTCTTGATCAATTACCGCAGTGCCTTTATCGGGGCAATCACAGGTGGAGCAGTTGGCGGTATTTTAGCTGGATTTGTTCAACTGAAGCAGTACGCAGTCGTATCACCAGGATTAATTGCCATTCCGACATTCATCCCAACAGATGGCTCTGGCTTTAACGCAAACTTCTGGTTTTCGATCATTGTTATTCTGCTTGCGATTTGTGTCTCATATACTCTCACTGTTTTCATGGAAAAGAAGCGTATTAGAGAAAATAAACTCAATCAGGCGAATGAAGCTGTAAAAATAAATAGCCCTGTAAAAGGAACGGTTGTCTCTTTGGAATCAGTGAATGACCCGATGTTTTCAGAGAAAATGATGGGAGACGGCATTGCGATTCTCCCTGAGGATGACGTCGTTTATGCTCCATTCGATGGCTACATCATCATGACTACCCCAACAAAACATGCTATCGGATTAAGAGGAGAGAATGGCGTGGAACTTTTGATCCACATTGGGATCGATACGGTACGTCTGGAGGGGGATGGCTTTACTCTTCATGTGGAAGAAAATCAATATGTGAAAGCAGGTGAACCGCTGATCTCTTTTGACAGACAACAAATCAAAGAAGCGGGATATGATGTAACGATACCTGTCATTGTCACAAATACTCCCGAACATGGTAGTTTTGCTAAAACGATTCAAGAGCAAGTAAAAACGGGGGACTATTTATTCTCTACCAATTAATTGAGTGCTGTTTATTCTATTTGATCCGTACAAGGAAGTTCTGTGTAGATGAAGCATTTGGGTAGCAAGTCATTCTTCTTTAGAGCGTGGAACAAAAGTTTTTTCCTTTTGTTCCACGCTCTAAACACGCCTACACAGAGGGAGCAGAAGCAGCATCTTCGAAAATAAGTCAAAATACCCCAAAAATTGAAAAGCAAATTTCGTGGAGTCCTCTGTTATCTCGGCAGTTAACCCTCCTGTCTCCCCCGCTTTTTTATTACTCCTTCGAGAGAACAAAAAAGAGATCTGGAAGTCTCCGATCTCTTTTTCTCTGATGAACTATTGCCTATTCTAGATAAAAATGATAAATGCGGTTTCAACGATTTGGAATCTATTTCGGTTTTGTTTGCGTAGTTATTTAGTGAAAGCCGAAAATATTTTTTTGAAATTTCATAGGAGAAGTGCCAACCATTGATTTAAAGACGTGATGAAAGGTTTTGACGCTAGAAAAACCTGAGCGGGCAGCTACTTCTGCCATGGGAACCAGCTCTGTTCCTAAAATATACTTTGCCCGATGGATGCGGTATTCTGCCAGATAACTGGTAAAAGACATCCCGATATTTTTTTTGAAGAAGCGTGAGAAATAACTAGGACTAAACCCCACATGATCAGCAACATCCTGAATCGTGATCGCATTTAAATAATTGGACTCAATATAGTCGAGGATGGTGTCGATCTGGAACAATGTCTCGCGATTTTTTAATGTACTATCTAAAGCGGCTTTTTCTGTTTTTTTGTTCTTCAATGGCAGTTGGTACAAGAGATTCGCTAATTTATACAAACTGCTCAAAATACTGTATTGATACCCTTCACGCTGTTTCTGGTTTTCATGATAAATAGAAAGCAAGATAGTCTGGATCTCTTTTTGGATCGGGGTAGGCCAATCTTTACTGTAATTGACGACGGTCTCAAATACTTTGGCCAATGGACGATCATTTGGCGAGATATTGTCATGCCCTTGAAAGAGTTTGATATCAAATTGATAAACGATTCGTTCACTATTTGGCGAAGACAAGAAGAAGTGCGGTTCACCACTAGAAAAAAAATAGATCTCGTCTTCATGCATTTGAATGATCTCGTCATCCACCCCTAATCTGACAGTTCCTTCCAAACAATAAATAAATTCAATTTCTTTGTGCCAGTGAGGATAAGTGATCGACCACCCTTCATTTGTAAAGGTTTTGAAAGGGAACAGCGGATTGATTTCAGGAATTTCCAAGTATAAGCTCATGTATTCTACTCCTTTGTTCTATAGATAGTGATGCGGTGTTGCTCTCTTTATTTTACTGTGTGATGTGCCTGATAGAATAAATGTAATCGATTTCTAATTTAGAAAATAGAGCCAAACAAAAATCGGGAATAAGGAACACATAACTCGGGAAGAAATATGTATTTTCGTTTTGTATAGTATAAATTGTAAAGAAAAACAGACAGCATTATTTTGGCAACATGAAGCAATCATTTTGTAAAAAATAATCCGTCTGATTTTCTTTTTGAACTATTGTATGCGCATACAAATGGAATATAAAAAGGCAGGAGCAAAGAAGATGAAAAAAATTGGTCTACTCATTTCCACATTGGTTATAGGCGGAAGTTTTTTATTATCGGGATGTGGGAGCAATGATGATGCTGGTGATCAAGCGAGTAAAGTTACCCTCAATTTTTCTTTTTGGGGCGATACATTGGAGAAAGATTCGATCGATAAATTGATCAAAAACTTTAATGAATCACAAGACGAGATCCAAGTAAAAGCGCAGCAGATCCCTTATGACAATTATATGGAGAAGCTAAACACACAAGCTAGTACCAAAACACTTCCAGATGTCGGCTATATGGTTGAAACAAGCACGGCAGAGTGGGGGAAGAGCGGCAACTTAAGGGATCTGACAGAGCTGTATGAATCAGGAGGACCATTTGAGAACAAAATCGCAGAGACACGCTCGGAGTACAACGGGAAAGTCTTTGGATCGCCTGCAGGGCCAGGAATGCTTACACTGTTCTACAGTACGAAATATTTTGAAGAAAAGGGGGTTGAAGTCCCACCTCATGACGTCAATCAAGCGTGGGATTGGGATAAATTTGTATCCATTCTGAAAGAACTGACAGTCGACCGAAATGGCAATCATCCAGGCGATGCTGGTTTTGACGAAAAAAATATCAAAACCTATGGGATCTCCAATTTTACTGGTCTAGGCTATGAATCTTTCTTAATCAGCAATGGCGGTGGGGTGCTTAGTCAGGACGGCAAACAGATCCTGATTGGAACAGATGCTTCGATTGAAGCGTTAGAGAAAATTCAGGATTTGATGTACAAAGATTATGTGATGCCGAAACCCTCACAGGCAAGTACGATTCCTTCAACTGATACCGCAATGCTGACAGATAGGGTAGCGATGACGATCACAGGATCTTGGGACTTACGTTCTCTGGGGGACGCTATCGAACAAAAAGGGTTAGCGTTAGGTATGGGTGTCTTACCAAAAATGGGAAAAGTCGTTCAAATGAATTTTGGTCCGCCAATCGTGGTTTTTGATAATGAAAACACACAAGAACATTGGGAAGAAACCAAAACATTTTTAGAGTATCTTTTAGACCCTGAGAATAGTTTAGATGTCATCGATTCAGGATTATGGTTACCTAACCAAGACAATTGGTTCTCAGATGAAACGTACCTTCAAAAATGGGCCGTAAGCGATCGTTCACCAGAATATAAAAAAGAAGCACTGGTTGAAGCAAAAGAGCAAGCGTTGACAAAAAACAAGGCCTTCTATAGCGAAGATGCTGCTTCGATCGAGCAAATCGTGAACCCCGCGTTAGAACAGGTCTGGACTGGCAAGAAAGCTCCAAGAGAAGTAGTTGAGGAAGACATTTTGCCAAAACTAGAGAAACAGTTCGGGGACAAATACGAGTATGTGAAGTAGGTGGACGAAGGAATGATCACACTTAAAACAGATGAACAATCTAAAAAGAAACAATATGATTTACACAAAGAAGAGAATCGTGCAGGGTATGCTTTTGCAGCCCCTGCAATTCTCGGATTATTGATTTTTACCATCATCCCCATGATCGTTAGTCTGATTCTCAGTTTTACGGATTATAATGTCATCGGTGCATTCAAATTTACCGGCATCGATAACTACCGTACGATTTTTATGGATGATCTGTTTTTCAAAAAATCGGTGGTTGTGACATTCACCTTTGCTTTTGGCAGTACGCTAAGTAGTTTGATCGCTGCACTAGTGATCGCATTGTTGATGAATGTCAAAGTTCGAGGACAGGCATTTTTTCGAACATTGTTCTACTTGCCGGTGGTAGTTCCAGCGGTGGCTTCAAACATTTTATGGATGTGGTTATTCAACCCGGATTTTGGCTTGCTGAATTCTGTTTTGCAATTTTTCCATTTGCCGCCGTCTAACTGGATTTTTGATGAACAAACAGCGATCCCATCTTTGATTTTAATGGCCGTATGGGGATGTGGCGGTACCGCTCTGGTTTTCTTAGCTGGGCTGCAGGATGTTCCCCAAGACCTAATGGAGGCTGTGGAAGTAGATGGCGGCAATTGGCGCCATAAATTTTTGTATGTGACATTGCCAGCCATCTCGCCCATCATTTTCTTTAACTTGGTGATGGGGTTGATTGGGTCTTTCCAGACATTCTCGCAAGCATACATTATGACTGGAGGCGGCCCCAATAATGCGACCTTGTTTTACGCATTGTTGATCTACCGCAAAGCATTCCAAGAAAATCAGTTTGGTTATGCATCCGCATTAGCATGGATCCTATTTGTGATTATTGGTTTGTTTACTATGCTGGTTTTTGGTACGGCAAAAAATTGGGTGTATTATGGAGGGCAAGAAAAATGACCATGAGAAAAGCAAAATACATGATGTATGTTCCATTAGTGGTGATTGGACTGATCTCATTGGTTCCATTTTTATGGCTAGTACGCAGCTCGTTTATGGATTCCTATGAAATTTTTGAGTTCCCCCCTAAGTGGCTACCTGATCAATTATTATTTTCTAACTACGCAGATGTCTTTCAAGTTTTGGATCTAAAGACCTATCTCGTTAACACGTTTTTGATTATTATTCCCTGCATTATCGGGAATGTCTTTACTTCTTGCTTATGCGGTTACGCATTTGGCCGCTTGAACTTTAAATACAAGAATATGTGGTTTGCGATGGTCATTGCGACAATGATGCTTCCAGGTGCAGTGACGTTGATTCCGACATTTATGATGTGGAATAAATTAGGATTTGTAAATTCCTTTGTACCTTTGATCGCCCCAGCCTTTTTTGGCGGTGGTGGGTTCAATGTCTTTTTGATGCGACAATTTTTTGCTGGTATCCCAAAAGAATTAGATGAAGCGGCGATCCTAGATGGTGCAACCCACTGGCAGATTTTTTATAAGATCATGCTTCCGTTAGTTAAACCTGCCATGATGGTTGTAGGATTTTTTACGTTTATGAATACTTGGAATGATTTTTTTGGCCCCTTGATTTACTTGAATGATCCTAGCAAACAAACATTAGCTCTCGGATTATTGCAACTAAAAGGGCAATTTTCTTCTCAATGGAATATCATGATGGCGGCTTCTACATTAATGACGATTCCTGCGTTAGTCTTGTTTTTCTTCGGTCAAAAGTATTTCATTCAAGGAATCAGTCTTACTTCTGGAAGCAAAGGCTAGTTTGCCTCGTAATAAAAAAATTTGAAAAGGAAAGGACGACTATGAACAGACCAGAATATCCGCGCCCACAATTTGAACGAAGGAAATGGCTGAATTTAAACGGTAAGTGGCAATTTGATTTTACCGACAACTTAGAGGAACAACAGCCACAAGCATTGACACAGATGATCGAAGTTCCTTATGTCTTTCAGTCCAAGCAAAGTGGAATTGAAATCAAAAGCTTTCATGACGGTGTTTGGTATCAGCGAGAGCTGATGGTGCCAGATACTTGGCAAGACAAACGTTTATTGTTACATTTCGGCGCTGTCGATTACCATTGCTGGGTCTACATCAACCATCAGTTAGTAGGGGAACACATTGGCGGACACACCTCATTTTCTTTTGATGTGACTCACTATTTGACCTTTGACAAAGATCTGCTCACACTAAAGGTCTTTGATCCATCAACAGATGAAGAAATACCAAGAGGCAAGCAATATTGGCAGGAACATTCTGCTGCTATCTGGTATACCCGAACAACGGGTATCTGGCAGACGGTGTGGTTGGAGGCAGTTGACAAAAACGGCTATTTAGAAAAGGTCTTTTATACCAGTGAGTTTGATCGGGGATCCGTAGAGATCGCCTATCATTATGCTGGTGATTTGACGGATAAAGAATTGTGTACCAGAATTTATTACGGCGAAGAGCTGATCGTTTCTGATCGCCAGCAGTTGACCGAGCACCAGTTCACACGCTCTTACAGTCTATTCAATCAAAAGATCGACCGCAGTGACTTTCACGGTCGCGGATGGACTTGGACTCCAGAGACCCCGAATCTCTTTGATGTCGTCTTTGATGTTTGGTCACAAGGAAAGTGTATCGATACCGTTAAAAGCTATTTTGGCATGCGAAAAATTCATATTCAAGATGGCATGGTCCACTTAAATAACCGCCCGTATTATCAGAAACTAGTGTTGGATCAGGGCTACTGGCCCACAAGTCTCATGACAGCTCCTACAGATGAAGATTACAAGAAAGATATCGAATTAGCCAAAGCAATGGGCTTCAACGGCTGTCGCAAACATCAAAAAGTAGAGGACCCCCGTTTTTTGTTTTGGGCAGATCAGTTAGGATTCATTGTTTGGGGAGAATGTGCCTCACCGAGTGTTTATACACGAACTAGCGGGGGGAAAGTGATGGCTGAATGGCAAGAGATCATCGACCGTGACTACAATCATCCTTGTATCACAACTTGGGTACCGATCAATGAAAGCTGGGGGGTACCGAACATTAGTGTCGATCGTCAGCAACAGCATTTTTCGCAGGCGATTTATCACTTGATCCATTCTTTAGATCCTACTCGATTGGTTATCTCAAATGATGGCTGGGAGATGACAGAAAGTGATATTTGTGGGATTCACAGCTATGTTCATGGAACGAAAGAAGAACTGGAGAAATACGCCCATTTTGTGGCGAGTTTGCGAACAAAAGATACGATTTTAGCTTCTGAACCCAATCGCAGAAAAATTTATTGTCCAGGATTTCAACATCAAGATGTTCCTATCTTGTTAACAGAATTTGGCGGGATCGGCTATGATACAGGGGCTCAAGGCTGGGGATATACCAATGCAGCTAATGAAGCAGAGTTTATTCAGGACTATCAGCGGGTGATTGATGCTGTCTATCAGTCAGAAATTCTTCACGGCTTTTGTTATACGCAGTTGACGGATGTGGAACAGGAAAAAAACGGTTTGTTAACAGCTGATCGACAACCAAAGTGTCCGCTTGATACAATTAAACAAATCAATGTTCGTTGGCATCCGACGATTATTAATAAAATACAATTATCTGATTAAAAGAGCAAATTTTTGCTCTTTTTTTGTTATTAAATTTACTGCTCAAAGGAGATAAGTTGGTAGAGTTATGCATAATCTGTATAAAAATAAAATTCAGAAAATTCAGAAAAAGTGTTGAAAAGAAAAAAACGGAATGATATAGTCAGTTTTAAGTTAGAGGGGGGAATGAAGATGAAAATTGAACGTGTGGAAATTGCTGCAAATAAAATGATGCTGCGCAAGCCATTTAAAATTGCATTAGGCGTTATTACTGAGGTCAGCAATTTGACCATTAAAGTGATCACTGACACAGGGGACTTTGGGATCGGTGAGGCAACACCTGAACCCTTAGTGACAGGGGAGACACTTGAAGGCTGTGAAGCTGCTTTAAAGTTATTGGCTGATGCATTAACTGGAGAAGATCCACGGCAATTAAGCCGGATCCATAGCATCATGAACCAGTGCATGAAAGGCAATGGGTCTGCCAAAGCAGCTCTCGATATGGCTTGCTATGATCTATTGGGAAAAAGTACAGGACTTCCTTTGTATCAGCTTTTAGGCGGTCAGGATAACCAAGTAGAGACAGATATGACGATTTCCATCGATACTCCAGAAGTGATGGCAGAGAATGCTCAATTGTTTGTGGAACAAGGATTTACTGCACTGAAGATCAAAGTCGGATTGGATGAGAAAGACGATATTGAACGAGTAAAACAAATTCGGGCAGCTGTCGGTCCAGCCATCGAATTGAGAATTGATGCCAACCAAGGTTGGCGGGCAAAGCAGGCAATAAAAATGATTGAACAGTTGCAGAAATATGATATCGCTTTTTTTGAGCAACCAACACCTGCTAGTGACATTGATGGATTAGCCTTTATCAGAACTCAAGTCAACCAACAGATCATGGCAGATGAAGCGGCATTTGTACCTCAAGATGCGTTATCATTGATCAAAAAAGATGCAGTAGATGCTGTCAATATCAAATTGATGAAATGTGGCGGCATCTATCCAGCGTTACAGATCAATAGTATTTGCGAAGCTGCGAATATCCCTTGTATGGTAGGTTGTATGGCAGGGGAGACCAATATTAGTATCGCAGCGGCAGCTCACTTTGTTGCTGCACAAAAAAATGTTCGTTTCGCTGACCTTGACGCGACGTTTGATTTAGCAGTTCTTGCGTATGAAGGGGTTGTTGGTACAGAAAAAACACCGGTGATTCAACTTAATGAAGCGGCTGGATTAGGCGTTAAACAAAAAGAGGAGGTGGCGCAGTGAGTATGGATCCTAATGATCTATCCAATCTAGTGGTTCCTTTGCCAGAAGACATTCAACGAGCCAAAGATTTTGGTGATTTTTCTTTAACACGTAGACTCATTCATCAGAAGCTGAACAATGCCCGTATCAGTGAAGTCTTAAAAGATCGTTTGCAAACGGAATTAAAGGTTTTGACTGTTTTTGAAGCAAAGCAATATCCCTATGAAGAAACCAAAGCTCTGGAGATGATGCAACAGTCCTTTGTCGATTTTCAGCGAGAAGAACTGGATCGCTTAGTGGAAGCAGGAGAGGTTGAATGGATCTACTTGAACGGCAAAAAAGTTTTCCATGAACGCTTTATTGCTAATCTCGTTAAGACGCGCTCAGACTATTATACGCGCTACTTATTTGAGGAAGAAAACGGAATTGACAGTGCCCGACAAGTAGAACTGGATGAGAATGTAGAAAAAATGAAACAACTCGGACAAAGGACTGCTCGAATCGTTTTGAAACAATCACTTAGACCACTAACAACGCTTAATAAAGAAGACGGTCCTTTCTTGACGCACATTCCTTTGCCTCGAGACACTGGAAAGGTAGCAAATGCCAAGATTCTTCAGACAAAAGGAGAGGTCAAGCAGATTGATCCCTTCGCTGCACCACAGCGAACGATCGCATTTGAAACCAACGACCCTTCCTCAATTGAAGCGACTGTGGAACACAGCTATGAATTGACGGCTGTTTATACGGATTTATTCCAGTTGTTGGATGAGCAAACCATGATTCGTGAGTTGACTGAGTCGGAAAAAACCGCATTTGCATCAGCGCTCAATGAATTCGCTCCCCATATTCAATTTACGCCTTTTCTACAGCAATTATTGCAGGAAATTTTGCCGGAAGCAAAAAATCCCTTGGAACGTGCGTATGCGATTTATCATTTTGTGACCACCAAAGTGACCTATTCATTTATGCGAGAATATTATGCGATTCCGAATATCAGTGAGTACTGTGCAGTCAATCAGAAAGGAGACTGCGGGGTTCAAGCACTTTTATTTATCACTTTGTGTCGTATGGCGAATATCCCAGCTGAATGGGAGTCGGGTTTATATGTTTCAGAATTTTTTGTGGGCCCTCATGACTGGGCGCGCTTCTATCTACCAGAGTACGGTTGGCTTTATGTAGATGTTTCGTTTGGGGGCAGCGCATTTCGAGGGGGAAATGAAGAGCGCTGGCGTTATTATTTTGGAAACCTAGATATTTTTCGCTTACCTGCTAATAACTGTATTCAAGGGGGATTTACCGTAGCGAAGCAATTCTTACGAGCAGACCCCATCGACAATCAGCGGGGAGAATTTGAGTCTGCTAAGAAAGGCTACCGATATGATGAGCTGGATTGGCAAGCTGAATTGATTGAGATGACGATTTTAGAAAAAGCGCTTCGATAAGTGTTGGGACGCATGTAAAAAGGAGGACGTAAATGAGGAATAAAGGAAAAAAAAGAATGATGTTTTTGTTGGTTGTTGCTAGCGTCATTGGTTTTTCAGGTTGTAGTTATCAGAAAGAATCTAAAGCGACTGCCCAAGCGAGCAGTGTGGTCAATTTGATGGAACAAAGCGAAATCGGATCAATGGATACACTCTCTACACAAGATACGGCAAGTATCAATGCCCAAGTCAATGTCTTTGATGGATTGTATCAAATCGATGACACCAATAAGGTCGCACCGGCTATCGCCAAAGATTTCCCCAACATATCCGACGATGGTCTGACTTACACGATCACGTTGAGAGAAGATGCTACTTGGAGTAACGGGGAGCCAGTGACGGCTAAAGATTTTATTTATGCTTGGCAACGGCTAGCCACGCCAGCCAATCAAGCAAACTACATGTTTTTATTGGACGGTACATTTAAAAATGGCACCGAAATCATCAATGGGGAAAAAGACCCTTCTGAACTAGGTGCGAAAGCTACGGATGAGTACACGATCGAGATCCAATTGGAACAGCCAGTTCCTTATTTGACTTCGATATTGGCCTTTACTCCATTTTTTCCACAAAATGAAGCTTTTGTCACCGAAAAAGGGGATGCTTATGGCACATCAAGTGAAAATATTTTAACTAATGGCCCCTTTTTGATGAAAAATTGGGATCAAGCTTCCTCTACATGGGATTTGGAAAAAAATGAAGACTACTACAATCGTGATGCCATCAAACTGGAGAATATCCATTATGAAGTGATCAAAGAAGCTGTTACAGGATATAATCTTTTCAATGAAGGACAGTTGGATATGGCGGATATCTATGGGGAATACGTGAAGCAAAATGCCGCTAACGAAGAACTACAGACGGTGCTGACCTCTTATATCCACTATTTCAAGATGAATCAGAAAAGAGATGGTAAAGATACGATCTTTGCCAATGAAAATGTCCGAAAAGCCGTTTATTATGCGATTGATAAAGAAGCTTTAGTCAAAGATGTCTTATCGGATGGATCAGAAGCAATCAATGGGTTTATTCCGAACAACTTTGTCTTCAATCCTGAAACTGGTAAAGATTTTCGAGAAGATGCGCCTCTCGAAGGACCGGATAAAGCCACTGCACTCGCTTACTGGCAAAAAGCCACTGCTGATATTGGGGATAAGATCTCCATCGAGATGTTAACCAAAGACACTGATGCAGATAAAAAAGTGGCTGAATTCATCCAGGATCAGTTACAGACAGTCTTACCGGGCTTGACCGTTGAAATCAAGTCTGTCCCATTGAATAATTCGATTGAATTGACACGAAAAAGCGATTACGAGTTAGCTATCGGAACATGGGGACCAGATTATCAAGACCCGATGACGTACCTTTACAATCTCGTTTCACCGAATAACACGAATTATGAAAATAAAGACTATGACCAGTTGATTGCTGATAGCAATACGACCTATGCCAATGATTTAGCGACACGTTGGGATACGATGATCAAAGCAGAAAAACTATTAGTAGAAGAAACCGCCGGGATTGTCCCGATCTACCAAAGAGCTCGTAGTATTATGGTCAATCCTTCCCTGAAAGGTGTGTACTATCCAACTTTCGGACCGTCAACGATCATCAAGTATGCATATATGGAAGAATAAGCCGTTCAGAGCAATGAATGACTGGTTTTTAAACTTTAAAAGGCCTGGAAGCGATCCTTCCAGGTCTTTTTTAGGCAGCTGCCTCATGGGTCTCTTTGTACTTTTCAAAAAGAATCATAATTTGCGTGCGTTTTTTTATCTCAAGTTTGATAAAAATGTTATGAACATGGGTTTTGACCGTTCCCAATGAAAGAAAGAGCTGATCGGCGATTTCCTGATTGGTTTGATGGGACAACAGCAACGCAAAGATTTCCGTTTCTCGTTGGGTAAACTGATGAATACGGCAAAAGTTTTGAATCAAGAGAGAGGCGTCTTGCTCTTGCGGTTTTTCTTCCTGTGGTTGGCGTTCTTTGATAAAGAAGTGCAGTAATAATATACAAACAACAATCGAAAAGATATCCTCTGAAATACTGCGATTATAAATCTTTGTCGCTAACGAGCTGTACTGGTCGACATTGAAAATCACGAAGCTATCTTCAATTATGATCAAAATACTAAAGAAGAGATTGATGATCATCAACTGTTTTAAATAGTGTTTGTTCAGTAGAGGGAGCTTCTTTTTGGTCCCTTGCCAACAATAAATTCCTAGATAAAAAAGGAAGAGTTGATTACCAAGATAATAGAGCCAAACTTTAAATGCTGAGTTTTCCATCAGTGGGGTCGTAATCATCCAAATGGCCAAAACGATCAATAGCGTATAATGGAGGGGAGAGAGTTTTTCTTTGCGTAGTTCGGCAAGAATAGAAATGGAGAAAAAGGCATTTCCCATAAATATAATAGTTTTAACTGCTGGTGCACTCATAAATGCCTGATCATAACTTTGGGCAAAGGAATTGAGAAATTCCGTCATATAAATAATTGTATTGTCAAAAATAAAGAATGCCAGATACAAACTAATCCAAAGAAATAATTTGTTTTTTTCTTTTAAGTAAGAATAAATAGCAAAAGTCATCGTGATTGAATATAGAATGATCAATAAAATATTGTATATAAAAATAGCTATCATATTGAATCCCCTTTCAATTTTTCTTACACCAATTTTCTTATCCTAATTATAACACCATTTGTTTTATCTTTACTTTTAATTCCGCTAAACTTTCCTCTAAACTTTTGTAAACCCTTGGAAAATAACTGGTTTATATCCAAAAATAAACTTGTCCTCAGCAAGTATAGAATAAGTGTGATAACGTTTACAACTAATAGCTTATCGTAAACTCCGCCTTTTTTACCTAAAGTGAAGATGCAAAAGCAAACAAATCACTTAGGAGGTTTCATTATGGGAAAAAGAGATTTTATTACAACGGAAAATTACACGAAGGAGGAGATCCAACAAATCGTTGACCTGTCATTGAAAATCAAAGCGGCCATCAAAAATGGTTATTACCCCCCTTTACTAAAGAACAAAGTATTAGGGATGATTTTCCAACAATCATCTACTAGAACGCGGGTTTCTTTTGAAACAGCAATGACACAATTAGGAGGGCATGCAGAATATCTCGCACCAGGACAAATTCAATTGGGTGGTCATGAAACGATAGAAGACACAAGCCGTGTTCTTTCTCGTTTAGTTGACATTTTGATGGCTCGCGTGGAACGGCATCATAGTGTGTATGACTTAGCAACGAATGCCACGATCCCAGTTATTAATGGTATGTCTGACTTCAACCATCCAACGCAGGAACTTGGCGATCTTTGCACCATGATCGAACATCTTCCAGCAGGCAAAAAAATCGAAGACTGCAAGATTTCCTTTATTGGTGATGCCACACAAGTCTGTTTCTCTTTAGGATTGATCGCAACAAAAATGGGGATGGAATTCGTTCAATTTGGTCCAGAAGGGTTCCAGTTAAACGAAGACCATCGCGCACGATTAGACGCGATTTGTAAAGATTCTGGCGGTTCCTATACGATATCAGATCAAATCGATGTTATCGAAGGTTCGGATTTTGTTTATACAGATGTTTGGTATGGACTGTATGAAGCAGAATTATCAGAAGAGGAACGCATGCGTATTTTTTACCCTAAATACCAAGTGAACGCTGACTTGATGAAACGCGCTGGTGAACAAGCGAAATTTATGCACTGCTTACCTGCCACTCGTGGAGAAGAAGTCACGGATGAGGTCATGGATGGACCAAACTCGATCTGTTTTGATGAAGCAGAAAACCGGTTAACGTCGATTCGCGGTCTCTTAGTGTACTTGATGCGGGATTATGCGGATAAAAATCCAATCGACGAGACCAAAAAAGCAGCGGCTGAAAAAGACTTGGAAGTTTTGTTAGATGAAACTAGACGCAAGAGATGAGGAAAGGAAATAGTCTGCGTATCAAGGGGATGCGTGAAGACTGTTTTGGTTCTTGAGGAGGGGCCAACGAACTGCGAATCGATTCTTTTGAGCGGAAGCTCGTTCTAATAATGTCGCAGCTTATGTGCTGAACTGGGATTCACGAGAGAGAAATCCGCTAGTTGCAAGAATCCTTCAATCGTTGGTCAACCCTTATTCCCTTGTACCGGAAAGGAAGAAAACAATGGGAGAAAAGAAAAAATTTAGTTTGATGAGTGCCATCTTATCGGTTATTTGTGTTGTATTTGTGGCAGAAGCGGCTGCACCGGTAGCAGCAATCGGAAATTCACAGTTTTTTTGGTGGATCTTTCTATTGGTTGCGTTCCTTTTGCCCTATGGGTTAATTTCATCAGAATTAGGAACAACGTATATTGGTGATGGCGGTATTTATGATTGGGTGACACAAGCTTTCGGTCATCGCTGGGGTTCTCGGGTTTCTTGGTACTACTGGATCAATTATCCATTATGGTTAGCCTCTCTAGCCGTAGTCTGTCCTGACTTGTTGACGACTATCACAGGTCGTGAATTTTCCACGGTGGCTGCTATCGTGATCGAACTGATTTTTATATGGGTCATCGTTTGGATCAGTTTTTATCCGGTCAGTGACAGTGTATGGATTTTGAATGGGGCAGCAGTGATCAAGATGCTGTTAGCAATCTTGATTGGTGGCTTAGGTCTCTATACGGCCCTTACCAAAGGTGTTGCGAATGAGTTCACTCTTTCTTCGATGCTGCCAAGCTTCAATTTGAATAGTTTGTCTTTTATCTCGGTAATCATTTTTAACTTATTAGGATTCGAAGTGATTTGTACATTTGCAAGTGACATGGAAAACCCTAAGAAGCAAATTCCTCAATCGATCATTGCCGGTGGACTGGTGATTGCCGCCATTTACATTTTTTCTGCTTTCGGGATCGGTGTAGCGATTCCTACGGATCAAATCAGTACCGGCAGTGGATTGATGGATAGTTTTAAATTATTGACAGGATCAACAGGCGGCTGGTTCATTATTTCGATGGCCTTTTTGTTCTTGCTGACATTGTTTGGCAACATGATTTCTTGGTCGTTAGGGGTCAATAATACTGCTTGCTATGCGGCCGAAAATGGCGATATGCCGAAAGTATTTGCCAAACGCAGCAAAAAAAATGGCATGCCTACTGGTGCGGCAATTATGAATGGTATCGTTGCTTCTATCGTCGTCGTCATCGCCCCAATTTTACCAAATCAAGATTTATTCTGGGCATTTTTCTCACTGAACTTAGTAATGTTCCTACTATCGTATGTCCCTGTGTTTCCTGCGTTTTATAAATTACGTAAAATTGATCCAGACACACCTCGACCTTTCAAGGTGAGCGGCAGCGATTTGTTCTTGAAGGTATTAGTCGCACTACCGATGATCATGATCGTGATCTCATTGATTTTCACAGCGCTTCCTTTGCAATTTGACGCTGAATCACTGAGTCAGCAATTACCAATCACGATTGGAGCAATTGTATTTGCCCTCGTTGGTGAAGCCATTATCTGGATCAAAAAAATCAAAAAAGAAGGAGTGCTGTATCATGGCGAAACGAATCGAAAAGACCACACCGAAACAAGACGGGTTTAGAATGCCCGGAGAGTTTGAACCACAAGAGAAAGTATGGATGATTTGGCCAGAGCGCCCGGATAACTGGCGTGATGGGGGCAAACCAGCTCAAGAAGCATTTGCTGAAGTCGCAAAAGCGATCAGCAAATTCACGCCAATGAATGTGGTCGTGTCGCAACAACAATATCAAAACTGCCGTCGTCAATTGCCTGCAGACATCACTGTCTATGAAATGTCTAATAACGATGCATGGATTCGTGACTGTGGTCCTAGCTTTGTCATCAACGACAAAGGCGAATTACGAGGCAATGACTGGGGATTTAATGCTTGGGGCGGATTAGTCGATGGCTTGTATTTTCCTTGGGATCAAGATGATTTAGTTGCTCAAAAGATCTGTGAGATCGAGCATGTGGATTCTTATCGGACGGAAGGGTTTATTTTAGAAGGGGGATCCTTCCATGTCGATGGGGAAGGCACTGTGTTAACGACGGAGATGTGTTTGTTGAGTGATGGCCGGAACCCCCATATGACAAAAGCAGAAATCGAACAAAAATTATGCGCCTACTTGAACTGTGAGAAGATCCTTTGGTTAGCTGACGGGATCGATCCGGAAGAAACCAATGGACATGTGGATGACGTGGCATGTTTTGTACGTCCTGGAGAAGTGGCTTGTATCTATACTGAAGATAAAAACAGCCCATTTTATGAAGCGGCTCAAGCTGCATACAAGCGTTTGAATGAAATGACCGATGCCAAAGGCCGCAAATTAAAAGTTCATAAGCTTTGCTGCCCAGTAGAAAATGTCACGATCAATGGGGATTTCAAGATTGATTACGTAGAAGGAACCATGCCGCGAGAAGATGGCGACATTTGTATTGCTTCTTATATGAACTTTCTAATTACAAACAACGGTGTGATCGTTCCTCAATACGGAGACGAAAATGATGCGCGGGCACTTGAAGAAATAGCAGAGATTTTCCCAGATAAAGAAGTTGTGGGCGTAAATACAGTTGAGATCGTATACGGTGGCGGGAATATTCACTGTATCACGCAACAACAACCGCAAAGATAGGAGGAGACGTATGTCAAAAATTGTCATCGCTTTAGGCGGAAATGCTTTAGGCGACTCTGCGCACGAACAATTGACCAAAGCCCAAGTGGCAGCAAAATCGATTGCTGATCTAATCAGTGACGGCCATCACGTGGTGATTGCTCACGGGAATGGTCCTCAAGTTGGCAAAATTCGCTTAGCATTTGAGGAAACCAGCAAAACGCAAGAAGACGTCATGCCATTTCCTGAATGCACAGCTATGAGTCAAGGGTACATCGGTTACCATTTGCAACAAGCGATTGATGAAGAGCTTGTTTCTCGCGGGTTGGAAAATATTCCGGTCGTTTCCATGTTGACGCAAGTGGTGGTCGATCCAGCTGATCCAGCTTTTACGAATCCAACGAAACCAATCGGTGGCTACTATAGTGAAGCTAAGGCTCAGCAATTAATGACTGAAAGCGGCGACACTTATATAGAAGATGCAGGCCGAGGTTGGCGTCGGGTCGTTCCTTCTCCTAAACCAGTGGACATTTATGAAAAAATCAGTCTAAAAACATTAGTAGATGCAGGTCAAGTGGTGATTGCATGTGGCGGAGGCGGCATACCAGTGGTTTATGAAGGCACTCGCTATAAAGGAGTTGACGCGGTGATTGACAAAGACTTTGCTGCAGCCAAGATGGCGGCACTGATCGATGCGGATATCTTTATTATCTTAACCGCTGTTGACCAAGTCTTTGTCAACTATGGTCAACCAGATCAACGAGGATTGACAACAGCCACTGTCGCTGAAATGCAAACGTACATTGACCAAAATCAATTTGCACCTGGTAGTATGTTGCCAAAAGTGGAAGCAGCGATCGCATTTGCTGCTTCCAAGGATGGGCGTCAAGCAGTGATCGCTTCATTGGAAAAAGCGGCGGAAACTTTAGCTGGCAATAGTGGTACGACAATTCAGCTTTAAGGGAAGGAAAGACATTTGGTGAACACACCAAATGTCTTTTTTTGCCTTAAAAACGAACATTAGATTCTTTTTGTCAGGATTAATGTACGGTTTTTATTGAAAAAAATCCGAATGAATGTAAAATAAAACCATTGATGCTTATTTTAATGAAAACTGCTAATGTCAAAGCAGCAGTCTGATGCAGTTTGTTAAAGGAGAAAACTTATGTCAATAACAAAATATTTTAAAGGTTCTGTATTTCACACACCCACAGATGGCGTGCTGGAATACTTAGAGGATGTCCTCATTTGCGTGGATGCTGAAGGGATGATCGAAAGGGTGGTCACAACAGAACAATCAGACTATCCAGAAATGCTGGCAGCTGCCAAACAAGGAATGCTAGTTGAATTGCAGAAGGGACAGTATTTTTTACCGGGATTCGTCGACTTGCACGTTCATGCACCCCAATGGCCGCAAGCAGGAGTTGCATTGGATGAGCCGTTGAATGTATGGCTAGATGAGTGTACCTTCCCGTTGGAAGCAAAATACGCGGACTCAAGTTTTGCTTCAGAAGTGTACCATGATTTAGTTGCGCAACTACTGGCTCGAGGAACAACGACGGTTCTTTATTTTGCGACCGTTCATTTGGAAGCAAGTTTACAATTAGCCAAGATTTGTGCTGAGAAGGGTCAACGAGGGCTAGTGGGGAAAGTAGTCATGGATGATCCCGACGCGAACCCAGATTTTTATCGAGATGCCTCAACTGCTACGGCACTAGCAGAGACCGAAACCTTCATTAAAGAAGTCCAAAAGTTGGCAAAAACGACACGTCAAGGAGTCTATCCAGTAGTGACACCACGATTCGTCCCAAGCTGCACGGATGAAGGTCTGGCTGGGTTAGGACAACTCGCACAAAAATACGATGTCCATGTACAATCCCATTGCAGTGAAGGCCAATGGGAACACGATCACGTCTTGGAACGATTTGGTAAAACCGACACAGAAGTCTTGCGGGATTTTGGCTTACTGGGAGAAAAAGCTGTGATGGCTCATTGTAATTTTATCGATGAAAAAGATGGTGAGATCTTTGTGGAAACAGGGACTGCTGTTGCTCACTGCCCGATTTCCAATGCGTACTTTGCCAATGGTGTGATCCCTATCAATCGGCTTAAAGAACAAGGCGTAACGATTGGACTAGGCACAGATATCTCTGGCGGCTTTTCTCCAAGTTTGTATGACAATATCAAGCAAGCTGTTATGTCTTCCCGCATGTTAGAAGACGGTGTGGATGTTACATTGCCCCAAACGAATCGAGGTGTTGCGAATGCGCGTATCTCAGTCATCGACGCTTTTTCATTGGCGACAAAAGGAGGGGGCGAAGCGCTACGACTACCGATTGGTCTTATCAAGGAAGGCTACGCTTGCGACCTTCAAGTGATCGATACTTGTTATTCTGGTAATCCATTGCCAGCTTTTGGTGTACTGAACCAACCGAAAGAACAATTACAAAAGATTTTGTATCTAGCAACGGCTGAAAACATTCGTCAGGTCTGGGTGCAAGGAAAAAAAGTACATGAAAAATGAGGAGATTGATACTGTGGAAACCAGAAGTAATCGTTTAACGATCGGAATGAATGAAGATATACCTTTAGGACAAGCCATTGTTCTTGGCTTACAACACGTGTTGGCAATGGATGTGTATGTCCCACCCTTTATTATTGCAACTGCTGTTGCCATGAGCTCGTCGGATGCAGCCGGGCTGATCCAATCCACCTTTTTAGGTGCTGGGATTGCTTCGCTGATCCAAGTTCTCTTTTTCTTGAAATTGCCCGTCTGTCAAGGGCCGTCCTTTGTACCAGTAGGCGCAATCATTGGTATCTATTTTGGAGCGCAAGGTATGGATACTGTCTTAGGAGCTAGTATTGTCGGGGCATTGGCTGTTATTCTTTTAGGGATGACAGGGATCTATAAGTATATTGTCCGCAACTTTATTCCCACGATCGTCAGTGGCACGATCATCATGATCGTTGGACTGACATTGTTACCTACAGCTTTTACCAGCAACATTTATCCAGCTACTGAGACATTATCGGCTAATCAGAACATGTTTTTGGCTGCAGTGACAGCAGCAATTTTGATTTTATTCTCGATGTTAGGTGATTACTTCCCTCGTTTAGGTAAATATTTCCGGATTAGCTCGGTGATTATTGCCTTAATGATCGGGACGCTGATTGCTTGGTTCATGGGCGGCGTGGACTTCCAGTCTGTTGCGGATGCTTCATTTTTCAGTTTGCCAAAACTTATTTTCGTCAATTATGGTCTTCATTTTGATGTTTCAGCTATTTTGACGATGCTGGTGATTTATATGGTATTACTAGCAGAAACAACAGGAACTTGGTATGCCGTCAGCTCTGTCACTGAGGAAGCTGTGACAGATGAACAAATCAATAAAGGAGTCATTGGTGAAGGAATCGGTTGCCTGGTGGCTGCTTTAGTAGGAACGACACCAGTGACGGGGTATTCAACAAATGCCGGTATCATTTCCATTACTGGGGTTGCCAGTAAAAAAGTCTTTGTGATGGCTTCCTGCTGGTTCATCCTCTTGTCATTTGTCGGCAAGTTATCAGCATTGATCCATGCCGTACCTTCAGCGGTAATCGGTGGTGTCTTCGCAGTTGTCTGTGTGATCATTTTGCTTAGCGGCTTTCGAGTGATCAAGAATGAAGAGTTTTCTGAACGTGAACTCTATATTATTGGTGTTCCGCTAATCTTAGCGATCGGTCTTTTGTTCATGCCGGCTGAGATCAAACAAGAAACTCCGCAATTTCTACAATACTTATTGGATTCACCGATTGCGTTAAGTGCGATTGCTGCTATTGTGATGAATAAGTTGATTCCAGTGAAAAAAACGGTTAGATAAAGTGTCAGCGAAAGATGCTGCAGCAAGTGAGCGCCTGCTTCCAGTCGATGCAACAAGCATTCATGGAAACGCGCTGTTCAGCTGCAGCTTTTTTTGTTACGACTGTGTGTAAATTCATCCAATTTGTAACAATTCATAAATAAAAAAGAGGGGATTCACTTTTATTGAAATAAAATAACTAATTTATATTTTTATGTTGATAATCGTTGTTGATTCAAAAGGAATTACGCGACGCTTACGAAACGTAAGGAACTCGACGCATTCGTAATCATCTGTAACGAGATTTTCACCTATGAAATATTCTCTGGTGTTAGACTAGTCTATGCGTTGGAGATTTCTCCTGCGACAGACTATAAACGCTACAAGATGAGGAGAATTATTTTATGAAGTCATTGAAAACTGTTTTGCTTAGTACAGCTGTCCTTGCAGGTCTGGGTGTGTTTCTAGGTGGACAAGATGCGTTTGCTGATGAAGAATACACGGTGCAATCTGGGGATACACTATCTACGATTGCCTATAACTATTTTGGCACCTCAGAAGCCGTTGATAAAATTGTTGAAGCAAACGGCATTACGAACAAAAATTTGATCTATGTTGGTGAAACACTGGTCTTACCAACAGACGATGCCAGCTATACAAATGAACGTTCTTCAGCAGCTGCAGAATCATCAGTCACTTATGAAGAACCAGCTTCACAACCTGCCAGCAGCCAACAAACAAGCCCGAGCTCATCTGCATCAAGCAGTTCTGCAGCAACAAGTTCAGAAGCTTCAGCTAAAGAATGGATTGCGAACAAAGAATCTGGCGGTTCTTATACAGCAACAAATGGCCAATACTATGGACGTTATCAGTTGACTAACTCTTACTTGAATGGGGACTATTCAGCGGCCAATCAAGAAAAAGTAGCCGATAATTATGTTGCTTCACGTTATGGTTCATGGTCTGCAGCAAAAGCATTCTGGGAAGCTAACGGTTGGTATTAATCAAGCCAAACATTCATACGTATCACAGACTCGCTTAGCGGGTCTGTTTTTTTATCTAAATCAACAGTTTGCTGATGAAAGAAACCCTCTAAGATATGGTACACTAAAGAAAAAATCAGTTTCAAACCGGAGGGATGGCAATGAATAATCAGATCCAACAACGAATCGATCGCCTGAAAAGTTACGGTCAGTCATTGGCAGGTGCTAATGTGGCCTATCGTGAGGATTGGGGGACGATTTATTTTGGTCTAATCGGCAAACAGTTTGGTATGATGAGTCCTGAAGCGAATGATGATGCGATCATTACGTTGAAAAATAAACCGGAAGTCAATGAAGAATTACGTGAACAATACCCTAAGGCGATTATTCCCGGATACTATGCCAATAAAACCCACTGGAATTCTATTCGTCTGGCAGCGGATGAGGTAGCAGACGAACAAATTGAACAGTTGATTTTGACCTCTTATGAACTGGTTTATCAGAAATTGACGAAAAAACAAAAAGAAGAACTAACAACGCTTTAAAAAACGCAACAAAAACACCAATGAGCCTCGTGCCTTGAAATCGGAAAGCGATTTAAGGAAACTTAGTGAGATTTGTTGGCGTTTTTTTATTTTAGAGAGGTATTTCGCTTGTGTAAGCCAGCCAGATAAATCGCGATACTCTCCAGAAAAACTTGACGTTCGTCGATTTGTTTGCGTTGTTGGATGCCTTCTGCCATCCCTTTTAAATGATTCTCAACAACATAGCTGCGCATAGCAGAGACATGTGCCCGCAATTTATCATCGCCAGTTACAATTTTTGCTCGTAATTGTTCTTCTTTTTGACGATCGAGTAAGTGTCCCAATAAGAGATGATGCAATGCCTGAACGGTTTGACGGCTTTGGGCAGGAGTGAAGCCGGCTTCGATCAATATAGTGATCATTTGCTCTAAATGCAGCAGTCGGCTAGGATAGGAAGGAATCGTATGAATCTCTAGTTCTGCACCACAGGGATATTGGAGATAGAGATCGTAGTAATTGGCCATAAAGGTTTGCAACTGTTCTTGCCAGCTACCCGCAGGGACATCCGGCAGATCATTTTCCATCGTTTCAGCCATCGCTTGCAACAGCTCTTGTTTATTCGTGAAATACCAATACAATGCCGGTGCTTGAACAGAAAGTACTTTTGCCAATTTGCGCATGGTTAACTGAGAAAGGTCAGATGTTTCCTTTAGGTAGGCAAAAGCCGCATGAATAATTGATTCTTTTGATAACTTTTGTTCCATAAAAAAATCATCCTTTGTTCGCTTGCAACATTTTTCTAAAAATGGTAAATTATTGTCCGGCTTTATTTTACAGTGTTAAATAATGCCTGTCAAACTGTAAAGGAGTGTGTTTTAAGATGGATCTTGTTTTACGCCATGTAAAGAAATACAAAGGCGCTGTCTTTATTGCGCTGGTTTCTGTAGCTGTCATGGTACTGGCTACGTTATGGCAGCCGAAGCTGCTGCAACAAGTATTGGAAGCAATCATTAAAGAAGACGATAATGAAATGAAATCGATTGGGGTCCAATTGATCGGTCTAGCCGTGTTTGGGCTGGTGGCTGGGGTCATCAATACTATTTTCTCTGCCAAAGTAGCGCAAGGAGTCAGTGCGGATATTCGTGAAGAAGCCTTTCGTAAAATCCAAACTTTCTCGTTTGGTAATATCGAGAAATTCTCAGCAGGAAATCTGGTGGTTCGACTGACCAATGACATCACCCAAATCCAAAATTTAGTGATGATCTCCTTGCAGTCGTTGTTTCGGATTCCTTTCTTATTTATTGGTGCCTTTATCTTAGCCATGATCACGATGCCTCAACTTTGGTGGGTAATCGTCGCATTGATCGTTGCAGTAGTGATCATTACTGGTCTTTCTTTTACACAGATGGGCAAACATTTCATGATCATTCAAAATTTGATCGACAAAATCAATAGTGCAGCAAAAGAAAATCTTTTAGGGATTCGTGTGGTGAAATCATTTGTTCAAGAAAAAAATCAATTGAACAGTTTCACGAAAGTCAGCGACGAACTAACAAAACACAACATCATCGTTGGTACGCTTTTCTCTGTGATGATTCCGTCCTTTATGCTGGCAGCCAACTTAGCGGTCGTAGGCGCGATCTTCTTTGTCAGCGACCTTGCAAAAGACGATCCGACATTGATCGGGGGAATCGCTTCTTTCATGAATTATTTGATGCAGATCATGATGGCGATCATTATCGGCGGTATGATGATGATGATGACTTCTCGGGCAGCGGTCTCTCTCAAACGATTGAAAGAAATTCTGGTTACCGAACCAGACTTGTCCTACAAAGATGTTCCACAGCAAGAATTAGCAGGCAGTGTGGCATTCGAGCACGTTTCTTTCCGTTATCCTGGGGATGAGAAAAATGCTTTGACAGACATCAGTTTTTCAATCGCTCCTGGAGAAATGATTGGGATCGTCGGGGCAACTGGTGCAGGGAAATCGACATTAGCTCAATTGATTCCGCGCTTGTTTGATCCAACAGAAGGAACCGTGCGAGTTGGAGGCGTCGATTTACGAGAAGTAAATGAGCAAAGCTTACGTCAAACCGTTTCTTTTGTTCTACAAAAAGCGATTCTTTTCTCCGGAACCATTGCCCAAAATCTGCGCCACGGCAAAAAGAACGCCACTGTCCCTGAAATGACCCATGCAACAGAAATCGCGCAGGCAAGTGAATTCATTCAAAAATTGACGAACCGTTTTGAAGCACCCGTAGCGGAACGAAGCAGTAATTTTTCTGGTGGTCAAAAGCAACGGCTATCTATT
This sequence comes from Enterococcus sp. 125944, assembly GCF_051909435.1. Taxonomy (NCBI): domain Bacteria; kingdom Bacillati; phylum Bacillota; class Bacilli; order Lactobacillales; family Enterococcaceae; genus Enterococcus; species Enterococcus sp. 125944. Next base: position 91,418 of record NZ_JBQASY010000004.1, read on the forward strand.
TCACGAGGTGTCATCGGGGAACCAAAAATCTTGATTCTAGATGATAGTACGAGTGCATTGGATGCTCGTTCGGAAAAACTGGTTCGTGAAGCCTTTGAAAAAGAACTGCAAGCTACCACCACGATCATCATTGCACAGAAAATTGCTTCTGTTGTGAATGCGGACCGCATCCTGGTGTTGGATAAAGGTCGTCTGGTTGGAGTAGGTACCCATCAAGAGTTAGCTGCCAACAATCCAATTTATCAGGAAATTTTTGAGACTCAGAAAGGAGCTGAATAACTATGACGGATTTGATCAAAGCAAGCAAGTTTTTTTATCACTATTTAAAACGATACAAACTCTCTTTCTTTTTCATTTTCATTACCTTGATTGCAGCCACTTATCTGCAAGTCCAAGCACCGGTCTATGTGGGGCAAGCCTTTCAGGAATTAGCGAATTATGTTGGTGGATTGATGCAAGGCGTAGATGACAAGTCAAAATTCGTATCTGTCATCTGGAAGTTACTGCTGTTTTACGTATTGGCAAGTGGAGCAAACTTTATTTATAGTATCTTGTTCACGCAAGTGGTGGGGAAATCCACCAATCGGATGCGAATCGGGTTATTCAATAAATTGGAAAAATTGACGATCAAATTTTTTGATTCCCATCAAGATGGTGAAATTTTGAGTCGTTTTACCAGCGATTTGGATAACATTCAAAACAGCTTGAATCAAGCATTGCTGCAAGTATTGACCAATGTGGTATTGATGATCGGGATTTTGATCATGATGTTCCGACAAAATGTCACATTAGCTTGGGCGACGATTGCGTCTACACCAATTGCCATCCTGATTGCAGTCATTGTGATCCAAAAAGCTCGCAAATATGTCGATCTGCAGCAAGATGAAGTAGGAAAACTAAACGGGTACATTGATGAAAAAATCAGCGGCCAACGGATCATCATCACCAACGGTCTTCAAGAAGAAACGATTGATGGATTTTTGCAGCACAACCAAAGTGTTCGGGAAGCCACTTACAAAGGACAAGTTTACTCAGGATTGCTTTTCCCAATGATGCAAGGAATGTCGCTGGTCAACACGGCGATCGTGATTTTCTTTGGCGGTTGGTTAGCATTGAATGGGGATTTGGAACGTTCAGTTGCTCTAGGCCTTGTGGTGACTTTCGTTCAATATTCTCAACAATACTATCAACCGTTGATGCAGATTTCTTCTGGTTACAGCATGATTCAATTGGCAATCACTGGCGCCCGTCGTTTGAATGAGATGTTTGATGAACCGGATGAAGAAAAACCGGCAAATGGTGAAAAAATCACTGGTATCAAGCAAGAAGTGGCATTGAATCATGTTGATTTCGGTTATGATAGTGATCGTTTAATCCTTAAAGATGTCACCATCCATGTCAAAAAGGGTGAAATGGTGGCATTGGTAGGACCAACTGGTTCTGGAAAGACAACCATCATGAATCTTTTGAATCGCTTCTATGATGTGACGAATGGCTCAGTAACATTTGATGGTCAGGACATTCGACAGTTAGATTTAGATGCATTGCGGGAGCATGTGGGGATCGTGTTGCAAGATTCGGTACTGTTTTCTGGGACGATTCGGGAAAATATTGCTTTTGGTAAGCCGGATGCCAGTGAGGAAGCGATTATTGCAGCAGCAAAACAGGCCAACATCCATGAATTTATCATGACGTTAGAACAAGGGTATGATACACCAATCACGGAAGAAAACAATCTATTCAGTACCGGGCAAAAGCAGTTGATGAGTATCGCTCGCACGATTTTGACCAATCCATCTTTATTGATTTTGGATGAAGCTACCAGTAATGTTGATACGGTGACGGAAGCGAAGATTCAGCAAGCAATGGATGAAGCCATCAAAGGACGGACCAGTTTTGTCATCGCCCATCGTCTAAAGACGATTTTGAATGCCGATCGAATCGTTGTCTTGCGGGAGGGGCAAGTCATCGAAGAAGGTAGCCATCAAGAATTATTGGCAGAAAACGGGTTTTATGCCGAACTTTACCACAATCAATTTGTTTTTGAATAGTTAGCTGACGAGTTTAAACCAAAACCCAATGACTGCTACTTGGATCAAAGTAGCGGTCATTGGGTTTTATTTGGTGTAACGTGTTTTAAACGAGTTCACCTGGCCAAGCAGAAGTGCCGCCTAATACATTGATCGCCTTGAACCCTTGCTGGTCCATATAGTGACAGGCTTGCTCTGACCGAGCACCTGAGTGACAAATCACGTAGTAGTCAAGGTCTTTCTCCAAATTGGCAGTAGTGAAGTGAGATAACGGATTATTTTGCGCATTTGGTACATGGCCGCTGATAAATTCATCGACTTCTCTGACATCAATCAGGTGGAACTTCTGTTGTTTGCTTGCTTGATAAAATTCAGGCATTGTGATCGAGCGATACATGAATGATTTCCTCCGGTCTGACGGTTTGATAAAGCGCAAAAGCCCCGTCTAGATTTTTTGCCTCGTAGCCAGATTGTTTGAGAATCCGTTCGGCTAAATAGCTTCGCAGTCCGCTATGACAGCTGACGATATAAGAAGCAGTCGGATCAAGTTCAGTCAGTCGGTCTCGTAATTCATTCAGCGGAATATGCAGGGCGTTTTTGAAGCGGCCAGTCATTTCCGCTGTATTGCGGACATCTAGTAATTGTTTGCCGGCAGCTAATTCTGCAGAAAGTTCATGCCACTGGATTGATTCACTGATCCCTTCGATTAGATTCAATGCCGCATAGCCGATCAGGTTCACTGGATCTTTGGCGGAACCAAAAGGCGGTGCATAACTCAGTTCCAGTTCTGTTAAATCTGCCACCGTCAATCCACTTTTGATGGCTGTGGCTAATACATCCATTCGTTTATCGACGCCACTCTGTCCAACGGCCTGAGCACCATAGAGAGTACCTGTCTCTTTATTAAAAATCAATTTCAATAGCAGATCTTTAGCACCAGGGTAATAGCCAGCATGATCTTTTCCGCTGACATGAATCACAGCTGGCTGCAAGCCCGCAGATACTGCTGCTTTCTCGCTTAATCCGGTCATGGCTGCTGTAAGCCCAAAGACTCGCAGGATAGCAGTTCCAATATTGCCACGGTTTTTCCTTGGCAGACCAGCGATCACGTCTGCGACTTGTCGACCTTGCCGGTTAGCTGGTGAGGCTAAAGAAATCAGCGCATCTTCTCCAGTTAATTGTTGTTTCGTGACAATAGCATCTCCGACAGCGTAAATGTCTTTTTGCGACGTTTGGTAGTTTTCGTCTACAAGGATTCCTCCTCGAATACCAGTAGTGATTCCAGCTTCCGCTGCTAATCTTGATTCTGGTTGGACCCCGATAGACAATAATGTCAGGTCTGAGTCCAGTACAGTGTCATCTTCTAACCGAATTTTTTTCCCTTCTTCTTCAAAAGAAACTGCGGATTGGCCCGTAATGACCTTGATTCCCTTCGCTATCAATTCATTTTTGACATAGGCAGCCATTTCTTCATCCATCGCAGGTAAAACCTGCGATGCTTTCTCAACGACGGTGACCTCTAAGCCACGGTTTTTCAGACTTTCTGCCATTTCCAATCCAATAAAGCCGGCACCGACTACGACGGCTTGGCGGGTATGTTGATCGATTTTCTGCAAAATAGCATCCATATCCGGCACATTTCGTAACTGACGGCAGTTTGTGGCACGGTCTAATCCTGGGATTTTTGGTATGATTGCTTTTGCTCCCGGAGCAAGAATCAACTTGTCATATGATTCTTCATAAGTCTCAGAATCTCGATGGATAGTCACATTCTTTTGTTCTGGGTGAATAGCCAGTACTTCTTGATTTGGACGAACATCCAAACCAAAACGTGCCTTTAAGGACTCTGGTGTTTGCAGTAGTAATTGATCGCGAGTAGTAATTTCACCTGCGATAAAGTAAGGAAGGCCGCAGTTCGCAAATGACACATAAGGACCTTTCTCTAGAACAATGATTTCAGCATCTTCCATTAAGCGGCGTAATCGAGTTGCAGCAGACATGCCTCCGGCGACCCCACCGACAATCAGTACTTTCATTTTATTTTCCTCCTTGAATTGGTCCTTGCCATTGATTCATGCCACCGCGAATCGTTGTGGCATCATAGCCCATTTTAATCAATAATTTGGCAGCTTGTTTGCTGCGGACGCCTGATTGACAGATCACATATAACGGTTCTTTTTTTCCTGAATAGTGGGCGATTTTATTTAATGGGATATTGGCGGCATTTCGAATATGCCCACCCCGGTATTCAGAGGGCGTCCGGACATCAATAACTTTCGTTTTTGCAGTCAGTGCTGCGGAAAAATCACGAATAGAGATGGAAGGGACAGAACGAAACAATGAAAACATAGACATTCTCCTTTATATACGGTATGGGGTATATTAAACCCCGTTTTTCTATATTTGTCAATGATTTGATTTGATTAACATTGCGGATACGAAAAGAATGTTTGACCGTTATACCATTGTAGGGTATATTCTAATGGGAAAGGAGTGAGACGATGGATAAGACAAGAAGTGATCAAAAAAATGTGCTGAATCGTTTAAAACGTGCCGAAGGGCAGATTCGTGGGGTTCAAAAAATGATCGAAGAAGAGAAGGAATGTATCGATATCATCACTCAGTTAAGTGCGGTACGTTCAAGTATCGATCGTGTGATGGGCATGATTGTTGCAGAGAACTTGAAAGATTGTTTCGAGAATCCAGAAAAAGATCCTCAAGAACAAGCACAGAAGCTGGAACAAGCGATTCAGATGATCATCAAGAAATAGTAGCTCTATTCTTTAGGAAGAGACTGTTTTCATAGGGGACTGACTGATGTAACCAGTAAGCTGAATCATTAAATCTGGAACGCTATCATGACGATCAAAGAAATGATTTGATCTGTGAAGAGTAGTATTGAAAGGAAAATGCTGTTGTATGCAAGAATTACCCTCAAAAAATTAGGACATCAGCTGTAAGCAGTTCGATCTAAAGTCTCAGCTACGGTCGAAGAGTCGTAGCTAAGGTTAGTTGAATGCTTGGACTGATGTCCTAATCTATGAATTGCTTAGTAGTATTCGCCGTGGCGATAGTCCCAGGAATTGAAGTGATCGGACAAAAACAGTTGGATTTTATCTACAACTAAACCCTTCCGAATCAATACAGGCGCCGGGGTGATCGATCGCTGAGAGCCTTGATGAGGAATCAATTTGCCAGCAGAATCTACGAAAGAAACCATGACTCCTTGTTCGTAGCGGGTCTCTATCGTTTTATCAGGTTGGATCGAAGCGACATAGTCATTGCTTTCAATGATGAGGTCTGCTTCGTTAGCGATTTGTTCACCAATTCCTTCCACCAGACCACGATTGCCTTTACCAGAAGGATTTGCTGAGCTGGCAAACAATAGCTGTTGCTTTTCCTCCCAAAGAGCTTTAGCGATTTGTTCTCCAGGAACGCCGAATTTGATGACGAAACAACTCGTTTCCCTGGTATCCATCATCAATTCTTGCGATCCGTCAGGAATATATGCTTTTCCAGACTCTTTCCATGGTAAGATCGCGCCAAAAAGAACATCGTTGTCCCAACATTTTTGGTAAACTGCCGCAATTTCATCGTTCCATTCCGCTAATTCTTGTAATTGTTCCAATGAGCTGCATAATACAACTCCTGGCTTATTACGTTTGCGATTTTTGGCAGAAAACTTGCGTTCTAGTCCTTTCTTGTCAGAGACGGCAATAATATAGCCTACTTTAGTGGGGCAAACGATGACTTTGCCTTCTTGCTGGAGCAGTTGGATTGCTGCTTCGTTGGGTTCGCCAGACCAAGTGGTTTGTTTGCTTGTCTTCAAATGGTTCATCCTTCCTCATTTTGTTTATTTCGCCTAAAAATTCAGAAAATTCTGATTTAAAATCGTTAACCTTGATAATAAGGGAATCCCTAAAGATAGTCAAGTGCAAAAAGATGGAAATGCAGCAGCATTCTAGATGATCATTTTCAGAGAAGGCTGAAAAAAATGCTTCTCTTTTCCAACGATTCTGTGAGAAAATGAACGTCAGAACGCAAGTCAAAAGGTTCCTGAACAACCAAGCTTTGAGCAAATTTTTCTTACCTGTACTTGATCCTATAAAAAAAAAGTTTCAGTCTTCTGAACAGAAATTTTGTCTCAACTCAGAGATGAGGGTATAGTAAAAGCACAAGTTCTCGGAAAAAATGACAGCTTCTATTCGGATGATCAAAGAAAAGAGGAAGACAATGAAGCAATTGATAACTTATAGTAAAATACTCTCTGCACTGGTGATTCTAGCGGTGAGCATCAACATGTTTTTAGGTCCTCATCATATTGCAGCTGGAGGGGTCAGTGGCATTGGAATCTTGATGGAATCTGCTTTGGGCTGGGACCGTGCGCTTGTGATCATGGTTCTGAACAGTGTGATGTTGGTTCTGGCCTATGTTTTTTTGGGGAAAGCGCCTTTCTTCAAGGTGCTGTTCGGCAGCATAGTTTTTCCGTTAGCAATTGCCGTAGTGCCTGAATATATGTTGGCCAGTGATCGTCTGCTGTCTGTTATTTTTGGGAGTGCGATTTTTGCTGCTGGGGTTGCTATTTTATATAAAAATAATTCTTCTAGTGGCGGAACTACGATTCCGCCGCTGATCTTCCAGAAATATTTCCATATCAATCCTTCCATCGGGCTTTTAGCCACAGATGCGGTTGTGGTAACAATGAGTTTACTGGTTTTTGGGTTTGAAGAATTTTTGTTTGCGATTCTTTCGATTGTGATTACTTCGATCGTGATGAATTATATCGAAACTGGGATGGACCGCAAGAAGTCTGTGATGATCATGAGTGAGGAACATCTTGACGAGATTCAAGCGGCCATTGCAACGGCAATTTCTAGAGGGGCAACCTTGTTAGAAGCACAAGGTGTTCATCGAAGAAGTGAGAAACAAGTTTTATTGATCGTTGTCAACGATCAAGAATTTGCTGATATCAAACAATTGATTGAAAGCATTGATCCGCAGGCATTTGTAATTGCCAGCAATGTAGCTGAAGTTTTAGGACGAGGGTTTAGTTACCACCCGATTGAATGAGGCCTGTCCGCATCCGTTTGAAGCGCTGCACGATGAGGCTGGTTCTACTCTTTCATTTTTAACTGGCTTTTTAGTTACAAAGGCGTTAAACTGCTAATGGATCATTTTATCAAGAGTTTTTTAAGAGACGCTGGAAATCTGCTGTTAACTTGTTTTGTCACTGCTGATTAAAATCACGTTTTAGAAGCAGCTTTGGTAAAATGAACTGGAAATTGTGCCTGAGAGATTTTTCGACGGCTTAGTAAGGATAGAAATAATGAAAGAAAGATACCCTAAAAGAACCATTGGTATGTTTGTGAGTGCTGTGCTGTTATTCATTGTTAGTGCCAGCCTATCACATAACGTAGCCGCTGGTCAGACGAACCAGTCTACAGAACAGATCAAACAGACCATTCCTAAAAAAGCAACGATCCCTACGAAAAAAAATGCAATTACTAAAAAGGAGAGATCAGGAACGTCTAAATCCTCAGAGGATTCTTCTTCGACAGAAGTAGCCGTCGCAGATTGGCGTCATCCATCTGAGAAGAAAGCCTATCCTGTTTTACAAGAAGGTGATTGGGTCGATGTCTCATTGGCAAACCAGCGGGTGAAGATCATGCGGAAGAATCGAGTGCTTTATACGATGGTTTGCTCTACTGGATCAGGAGGAGACCGAAGAACGCCTACAGGAACTTATTCCATTCAAGCTGAAAGAGGAGAAACTTTTTTTAATGAATCTTCTGGCGAGGGAGCGAACTATTGGGTATCTTGGAAAGATCATGGCGTCTACTTGTTTCATTCGGTGCCGATTGACGCTTCGGGAGATTATATTGAAGAAGAAGCAGAAGAACTAGGACAAAAAGCCAATTCTCATGGGTGTATCCGTTTGACTGTTGCAGATGCAAAATGGTTTTATGAACATGCCCTTTATGGCATGCAAGTTATCGTGCATTGAGCGAACAAGCAAATTCGCTAACGCTTGAAAGGAGCTGCTTGATAGGTATGAATCCATTTTATGAAGAGGTGTATCGTTTCGTAAAGAAGATTCCGTATGGCAAAGTGGCTTCTTACAGCCAAATAGCTTGGGCTTTAGGTCGCTTGAATGGCGCACGAGCTGTAGGACGCACCATGAAATATTGCCCAGAGTCATTACCAGCCCATCGGGTAGTACGAGCAGACGGCGAGATCGTGGGCTTTACCGCCGTAGAACGAAAGCAGCGGCTGCTAGCAGAAGGGATCGTCTTTAAAACAAACGGAAAAATCGATATGAAACAATGCAGCTGGCACGGAGAAAAGGAGTCATCCTGAAAAATGCCGCTGCATTTTTTGTGAAATAGCTTCAAATTGATTGTTTTGTATATCTGGATCGGCCCTTTATAATAAAGGAGCAATGACATGTCGCTCGGGTTTGTCAAAGGAGGAAGCAGCATGGGAAAGATGGTTTTTATCAATTTGCCTGTTCAAGATATCAAGCGAGCTACTAGTTTTTATGAAGCGTTGGGCTTTAGCAAGAATGAAGAATTTTCGAATGAAACATCAAGTGGAATGATGTGGAATGAGACGATTTGGGTGATGCTGTTAGAATATGCGTTTTATGAACAGTTTTTAAATGGTAGAAAGATTGCGGATACGCAAAAGACGAATGCTGCCTTGATCGCATTTAGCTTTGATACACCTGAAGGAGCTCGAGACTTTGCTAAAGCGGCTGAAGCCAATGGGGGACAGTCGTTTCAAGTAGAGATGGGGATTCCAGAGGAAGAAATGCTTGGTTTTGAAGTGCTTGATCCGGACGGAAATCAATTAGAATCTGTCTGGATGAAAGGGTACTAAAAAGCAAGATTCGTGGGTGTTCAAAAAAATGGACTTGCCTGATAACTTTTGAAATTGTTGTTAGCGGTTTTCTTCTTAGGAAGTCGAATTAAAAGAATAGGATCACAAGGAAACTGGCGCAAGCTAGTTTCTTTTTCTTTCGAATCGATTCAACTAAAATGTAGGTATACTCGCTTAGACCTAGTCCTACAAGAGGTCAAATATAGCTTTTATTGATTAAGTGTTTTTGTGACCGCTACCAGGGTTGATGCTTCTTTTTAGTAATAAGCGATGTATAGATGGAGAAGAGAGTTACAGCCAAAAGGAGGATGTGGGATGAAAAAAAGAATCACCAGAGAAGAAGTCAGTCAACAGCTGGTTTCAGATTTGTTTTTTGAAAAAGGACATTTAAAGTTAACGTTGTGGCAATCATTTTTGACACTGCTTGCGTGGATTGCTGTGATCGTACCATTCGTTTGGGTCGCTTTCCCGGTTTTCTTTCCGCAAACAGCCGCTCAAATACGATTTAGGACCTATGTGGAGGAAGCCACTATTTTTAGATTGTTAGCATTGTTTTTAGGAATTTCCTTCGTTCTTTTAGTTATTCTTTTTGTTCTGTTGACCGTGAGGAACAATCGGCGTTTTCGCCATACATTGCGGAAAGAAGTCTTGCATGATGAAAGAAAACTTGAACAGCGCAAAGAAGTGTTGGAAGAATTTTTTGATGACCGTTTTGGTCCTGAAGAGATGCGGCATTCTGTTTGTTATTATGAAGTGAAACCGGAACAAAATCTAACGGAAACAGAAATAGTAAAGTTGTATAAAGATAAGGGGGTCTCTCTATGATTGAACAAATCGATACGGGATACCCGATAGTGGATTTCTTCCTTTTTCTATTGGTGGCCATTTTATTTACTTATCCAATCTTAGGCGGCTTTGCTTGGTTCATTGGCGTCCTTTGTCATACGTATTTGTTTAAGCATCAACAGATTGAATGGATCCCCATTTCCGAAGAAGTAGAGCCAATGATCACGATCATGGTTCCTGCCCATAATGAAGAAGTGGTCATTGAAGATACCATTCATTACTTAATGAATAAACTGAATTATACCCGTTACGAAGTGTTAGTCACAGATGATGGCTCAACGGATCAAACACCAGAAATCCTTAAGCGTTTGCAGCAAACCTACCCTAATCTACGAGTGGTACGCATCCAAAAAAACCAAGGAAAAGCCCATGCCTTTAATATCGGGATCGGTTTTGCTAATGGAGAACTGATTTTGAGTAACGATGCAGATACTGTACCGGAACCCGATGCACTCTGGAAATATGTCAATTACTTTATTCGCCAAGATGCGGTAAATATTTCAGCGATCACTGCAAACATGGACGTTCAGAATCGGACGACGATTGTCAGTAAGTCACAAACTGTTGAATTTTCAAGTATCGTAGGTATTATCAAGCGGACGCAACAAGGCGTGCTAGGTGTTATCTATGCATACAGCGGTGCCAACACGATGTATCGAAAAAATGCTTTGATCGATGTGGGACTCTTCCGCCAAAATCGTGCCACCGAGGATATCAGTATTGCCTGGGATCACCAATTCCAAGGCTGGTTGTCCTTGTTTGCTCCGCGGATCATGTTTTTCATGGAAGTTCCTGAGACCATGAAGATGCTTTATCGCCAACGGAAACGTTGGGCAAAAGGCGGTACAGAAGTCTGGCTGACAAATTTCAAAAAAGTATTCACTCATCCATTTCAAAATATTGGTCGGTCCGTCATGTTTGTGGATCAAACATTGAGTATTATTTGGTCGATCTTCTTTTGGATCTCTTCAGCACTGTTCATCTTTTCTTTTCTTCGTTTTGCATTCGAAGGAAACATTGAACGAATGTATCATATGGTGACAATGGCCTTCCTATTCGTTTGTTTTGAAATGGTTGCTGGGATCATGCAGTTGTTGACTAGTTTATTGGTGGACGATGCTGGCAGAAAAATCAAGTATTTCATTTTTGCACCATTTTATATGCTGATTTATTGGATGGTCAATGCTTTAACGATCGTAACGACCTTCATACCAGCGGTCAAAACAATTTTGGGACACGGCAGCGGTGTTTGGGTCAGTCCCGAAAGACAAGGCAAAAAGAATTAGAAAAAGGCTGTGCCAAGAACTAAGAGAGTTCTTGGCACAGCCTTCCTGTTTTCATTGAAAGATAGCTGTCAGTTTCTTAGCTGCGTAGACCGCGGCCTTTTTCAATTAATTTCCAACAGATACCGTACAAAACAATTATGAATAAAACTAGAATCAGAACAGAGACTAAAATCGGCACATCAGTTGTGCCCAAAAAGCCATAACGGAATCCAGAGATCATATAGACGATTGGATTCACTTTAGAAATAGCTTGCCAAATTGGTGGCAGCATCGAAATGGAATAGAAGACGCCTCCTAAATAAGTCAGTGGCTGTAGGACAAACGTTGGCACGATCGATACATCGTCAAATGATTGGGCAAAGATACCATTTAGCAAACCAGCTAGTGAGAAAAGAATTGCGGTCATCACTAATGTCAGAATAACCATTACCCAAGAAAAAACATGCAAAGGAACAAAAAAGAGAGAAATCACTGTGACCAGCATACCAACTAAAATACTTCTGCCCAAACCACCGAAAACAAATCCCCAAATAATCACATGAGTAGGTACGGGTGCAACTAAAAGTTCCTCAATATTCTTTTGAAACTTCTGAGAAAAGAAAGAAGACGAAACGTTCGCGTAAGAACTGGTGATCGTTGACATCATGATCAGCCCGGGAACGATAAATTCCATGTAGGAGAAGCCGCCCATTTCGCCAATACGGCCGCCAATCATTTTCCCAAAAATAATAAAGTACAACGAAGTCGTTATCACTGGTGGTACGAGTGTTTGGACCCAAATCCGTAAATAGCGGTTGGTTTCTTTGACCGCTAGACTTTTTAATGCTGTAAAATAAAGACTAAACATTTTTTTCCCCCGCTTCATGCTTTTCTTCGGTTAATTTCAAAAAGAGTTCCTCTAAACGATTCGATTTGTTGCGCATGGAAAGAACTTTGATTCCTTGCTTAGTAAATTGCTCAAACAAATCATTAACGCCTTGATTGCGCTCAATCTCGACTGCTAACGTTTGATCATCTTCAAAAGCACTTTTATAGCCGGAGATCACAGGTGGTTTCACATAGGTATCTAAGTCAAAGAGGAATGTCTCAAACTGTAATTTGGACAAAAGGGTCTTCATGCTGGTATCTTCGATCAATTCACCGGATTGAATGATTCCGATGTTGCGGCAGAGCATTTCTGCTTCCTCTAAATAGTGAGTGGTTAGAATAATCGTCGTACCATTTTTATTTAATTTTTGCAAGAAGGCCCACATTTCTCGGCGCAGTTCGATATCTACGCCAGCTGTTGGTTCATCGAGGATTAAGAGTCGCGGCTCGTGCATCAAAGCCCGTGCAATCATCAAACGGCGCTTCATTCCTCCCGAAAGCATTCTGGCCCGAACATCGCGTTTCTCCCATAAATTGGATTGCTTTAGGTATTTTTCGCTACGAGCGATCGCTTCTTTGCGAGGAACGCCGTAGTAGCCCGCTTGATTGACGACGATTTGCTGTACTGTTTCGAAAGGATTGAAATTGAATTCTTGTGGAACTAAGCCGATTTGTTGCTTGACTTGAACCAATTCTTTGTCCAAATCATAACCGAAAACTTTGACACTGCCAGAAGATTTGTTTACTAGTGAAGTAATGATCCCGATGGTTGTTGATTTGCCAGCACCGTTCGGCCCTAAAAGCGCATAGAAGTCACCTTCTTCAACTGTCAAGTTGATACCGCGTAATGCTTCGACGCCGGTCGCATAGACTTTTTTTAGATCTTTTATTTCAAGTGCATAGGTCATTGATTTGTTTTCTCCTTATCAAATGATGATTTGTTGTGGGGATTGGCAGCAGCTGCTGCCTATATGAATAAAACACGCTTCTCTGAATAGAGTTATGACACTTTCATAATACCCAAGAAACAAGTAGTCATTATACCACGGGAGAGACTCTCGTTTAAAGGGGGTATCGTTGGATCGGTCATGTGAGCTTTTCTGTTAGAAAGAAGTTGATTTCTTGTGCTTCCGTTAAGAATTATAACACCTGAAGCGCGGCTTTAGGTGATTTTTGTTTGTTAGTGTATGATGAAAATAAGAGGTTGAGAAAGCAACTAAATCTATGACAACTAATCATTAAAGGTGGTTTTTATGAAATTAAAGAGAAACACTCCCAAAAATAAAAAATCTCAAAAAGAGATTTTGCTGCAACAAGTGGATGAACCTGTGAAAGAATCGGCAGAACAAGAAGAGTTTCAGTCATTCTTTGCAGAAGTTTTAACCAAACTACCAAACAAAACGGCAGGGATCATTCGTCGATCTTTTGAGAAGTCAAAACATACGGCAGAAAAGATCCAAGCAAAAAGCCGTACCCAATTTGATGCCGTCTTCTCTGAATTTTTAATGGGTGTGGATGATGCGACGAAGAAGAAGGCGCATCGAATCATCCATGCCGCTTCTCTGACGGCGGCCATCATTGGTTGTTCACCTATTCCGTTTTCAGATGCGATACTCCTTGTACCTGTTCAAATGACGATGATGGCTAGACTACACAAGTTGTTTGGTCAATCGTGGGTCGAGGGAATCGCAAAAAGCATTTCTAAAGAATTAGTTGTTGTTAGTTTAGGTAGAAGCGCTGTGGGGAATATTATCAAGTTCGTACCGGGGGTCGGTACGATCGCCGGCGCGTCCATTAACGCGGGGGTAGCCAGTGCTATTACTGAATCTTTAGGTTGGGTTACTGTTAAGATGCTGAATGACGGTGAAGATATTTTTGAACAAGCCATGTCCTTTAAAGGCCAATATCACACCTTATTTAAAGCATTAAAAAAAACACGAAGCAAATCATCTTAAAACATATACCGCTCGCAAGAACGTTCGTATAGGATGAGTCCAGAAACATCAACAATAATTTTTTTAAGAGACCTTTGGCTATTCTCGAAGGTCTCTTTTGCTTGTGTAAGATAAAATAGGGGGTTTTGTTTTTCCTGAAAAAGTATAAAAGCATCACATGGATAATTATCGTCAGTAAATGGCTAACCGAAAGCAGCGATAAAAAGGTCTTTATTAACAATAATTTTCCTGCATTTATAGGAGTTCCTGCCAAAACATTTCTAGTGACAATGTAAAAAAAAGTGAGTTCATTTTCCCGAATTGGGTTTCTCAAGATACAGATTAACTTTATAATTTTTAGTTAGTGGAGTTAAATTCTCATTAAAAATTGATGGCTGAAAGGAAGCACTTAAGTAGTAGGGAGGATCAATTACAGAATTAAGGTCAGAGAAGGCAGTCAGATGCCTTTTTTTATAACAGTAAAAAGTTGAGCGTTCTTCCTTTGTTGAGGCGCACTACATAGAACAGATGAAGAATGAGCGACTTATTCGACAAATGTTTAAAATTAGCTTAAAAATTAATATATATATTTAATCGTTTTATCAGTTTATATGAGTATGAAAGAAAGCAACTTATGAACGAACTTCTATTTAATGCAGGAGGAAGACATGATTATTCAGGATCTTTTTGAAAAGCGAACCCAATTAATGGTCAATTGCTTGCGTTATATTTATCAGTCAAATAGTTTTGTAACAATCGTTAATTTATCAGAAAGACTGAATGTGAATCGAAAAACAACGGATAGTATTCTTAATGAATTGCAAAAAATCAATCCGCAAGCAATCAAAATCAAAAAAGCATTAGGGTGCTCTTTTAGTGGCAATAAAAACATTTATTTTGATATACAACATGAAATTTATAATCAGTCAGTCATATATCAAGTGATCGAGAACTGTCTATTGTCAAAAAGAATTAAGATTGAAGAGTTTTGTGAATTGAATTACATAAGCCTTTCAAACCTAAGAAAAAAATTTCATTGCATCAACCGTAGTCTGCAACGCTTTGAATTAAAGATAGGGACAAAAAATAGACGGATCGTGATTGAAGGGTCCGAAAGCCAAATTCGTTACTTTGGTCATTCCTTTTTTTGGACGATTTGTAAAGGCGGTCAGTGGCCCTACCCCGAATTGAATTATGCTCATATCAGAGAATTATTCGTTCAGCGAATCTTACCTAATTTTGATTTTCAACTGAAGCAATCGATCGTGGATAAATGGTGCTACTTGATTGCGATCAACATCCTCAGAGATAAAAAAGGCAACCGCTTGAAAATGGAGGAAATGCCTCAATGGTCGATCAATATGACTCAAGATCTATTTGAAAAAGAGTTTCAAAATATCAAAGATTCTTTCTTTCAGTATAGCTTTTTTAGAGATGAAAGCATTTATTTTCTATTTTTGATGATGCAAACTTCCACGCAATTTTACGCTAAAAAGGCGACCTATAAGCAAATCATCGATTTTTGGGAAAGAGAAAAAGCAGAGGTGTATTTAGAAGCAGTCAGTCTCTCAGAAAAATTGACATTGCCGTTAAATGGCGGAAATGAGAAAAATGTCTTCGGCATTTTATTGGCGGCGCATTCTTTTTATGACGCTTTTGAAGGATTCCTGGAAGTAGGTTCCGATTCAGATATCATCCGCTATTACAGACACTACTACCCAGTGCTTGTGAATAAAATACGTACCATTTGTTTTGGCAGCACAACAGGGCAACTTACAGAAAAACAGGAGTTTCTGCTCTTACGATATGTTCTTGCCTACACGTCTCTGATCACACCTACTTTATTTGAGAAAAAGATTGTTGTTTCGGTAGAAACAGATTTTCCTTTCTCATTTGAACAGTTCTTCATTATGCAGCTGAAAAAGATCTTCTCCGCTCTTTATAATATTGATTTTATTGCTGCGGAATCACTAGTTGAAGAGCCAGACATCATTATCTCAAACACCTACCAGAATCGTTCGGCAATCTACATGAGTGGAGCGATCGACAGTTTAGAGATTGAACGTCTGACAAAGAAAATCGAATCCATCAGAAGAGAACACATCTTGCAGGAGAATGTGATTGTTTTTTCGCAACAAGTAGTCAGTGCCGTTTTCGAAAATCATGAAAGCGCTAAGGATATTTCTGTGTAATAAAGATGTAGAAAATTATCGTTCCAAAAAAGCAACTAGCAGTTGGCAAGTAAAGAATAGAAGCAATCAAATAAATTTTGACCAGAAGCAATCAAAGAAAAATTCCTAAGGTTTTGCCTGCGGTGTGTATATATTTCTATGTATGCACCGCTGATCAATGGGGACATATACACAGTAAATGAAATTTCGATTAGAACAACTAATGAAAAATTACACAAAATATAAGCGTGATTTTATTATTTTCTATTTTTATTATGTTTATATAAATATGTTGGGTTTGTTTTTTAGATGATAACGCTGATTTTAAAGCAATTGAAATTGTTAATAGTCAAAATATTTTTTTATTCTTGTTTGTTAATAAAGTAACAATCAATAGTGCTAGAGCGCTGCTTTTTCAGTGGAAGAATCAAAGAACAATCAAACAAAAGAAAGAAAGTTGGGGGAAAAAAGTGAAAACAAGTGGATTAAAGAAATTGGTCATTGGCGCTGCAAGTTTATTATTGCTCAGTGCTTGTGGTAGTAACGGGGCGACAAAAGATAGTGAAACAGCAAAAAGTTCAGCATCATCAAGCGAAACAGAAGTGGCTTCAGGTGCATCTGAACAAGAATATACCGATCCTTCTGAACTAAAAGATCAATATGACATTGTCATTGTTGGTGCTGGTGGTGCCGGAATGGCAGCTGCTTTATCTGCCAAAGAAGCTGGGATGAATCCAGTCATCTTGGAAAAAATGCCGATCGCAGGCGGAAACACATTGAAATCTTCTGGTGGGATGAATGCTTCTGAAACAAAATTCCAAAAAGAACAAGGAATCGAAGACAGCAACCAACAGTTCTTTGATGACACACTAAAAGGTGGTAAAGGTACGAATGACCAAGAACTTTTACACTACTTAGTCGATAACTCAGCTTCAGCCATTGACTGGTTAGACGGTATGGGAATCACATTAGACAACATCAGCTACAGTGGTGGTGCAAGTGTCAAACGTATCCACCGTCCACATGACGGCTCTGCTGTCGGAACCTACTTGGTAGATGGACTATTGAGAAATATCCATGAAAAGGAAATTCCTTTGTTTGTGAATGCTGATGTGAAGAAAATCAACGAAAAAGACGGAAAAGTCACTGGCGTTTCTGTAAAAATCGGTGATGAAGAAAAAACGATCAATGGGAATGCAGTTGTCGTTACCACTGGTGGCTTTGGCTCAAACAAAGAAATGATTGAAAAATATCGTCCGGATTTAAAAGGCTATGTCAGCACAACATCTGAAGGCAGTACAGGTGACGGCATCAAGATGATTGAATCTCTTGGCGGTGCAACAGTCGATATGGATCAAATTCAAGTTCACCCAACAGTTGTTCAAGATACAGGGATGTTAGTCAGTGAAACAGTCCGTGGAGAAGGTGCGATTTTAGTCAACCAACAAGGTGAACGTTTCTACAACGAATTAGAAACCCGCGACAATGTTTCTGCGGCGATTACCGCTCTTCCAGAAAGCTATGCTTACTTGATCTTTGACGATGCATTAGCAGGTCGAGCAAAACAAGTTGATTTCTACAAAGAACAAGGTGTAGTCGTTGAAGCAGATACGATCGAAGCCTTAGCGAAGAAAATCGACATGGACGCTGATACATTGGCAAAAACACTAGATACATGGAATCAATCTGTTAAAGATAAAAAAGACGAAGCATTTGGTCGAGAAACAGCAATGGATTATGACTTAACAACTGGTCCTTACTATGCAATCAAAATCGCACCAGGAATCCACCACACAATGGGTGGTGTAAAAATCAATACCAATACACAAGTCTTGAAAAAAGACGGTTCTGTTATTGATGGTTTATACGCTGCTGGAGAAGTAACTGGTGGTATTCACGGACAAAACCGTATCGGCGGAAATGCAGTTGCTGATATCATGGTCTTTGGTCGTCAAGCAGGGGTCCAAGCTTCAGACTACGCTAAAAAATAAATAAACATCACTATTCATAATAGATAGTACGCAAAAAACGTCCAGCTGTAATAAGAGCTGGACGTTTTTTTGATACTCCTGTTGCTAAAATTTAGCTGGATTGATGAGAAACAGTGAAAAAGCCTTTTGGATTCGGTTCGTAATAAGTGCTGCGCCAGACAATCAGTGTTTCCTCTATAGATGAAAACAAAGCGAGCAGGAATGTCACGACCCAAATATATCCTGATACGTCACCAAAAGTAAATGCCACGAAACACAGGAGAAACAAGGCAAGACCTGTTATCTTGTTGCTCAATGTGTGCAGCATCCCCCACTGAGCAAACTTAACTTTAGTCAAAATCAAATTAAGAAATCGAATGCTAGCGACTAAGACAATGCCATAAATGATCCAATCTGGATAGATCTTAGTTTTAATGTAAAGAAATAGGACAATGGACCAAAAAACAAAATCACCTAAACTATCTAGTTTTGAGCCCAAGGTCGTTTGCAATCGATAGGTTCGTGCAATAAATCCGTCTAAAACATCCGTCAATCCGCAAATGATGTAGCAGACTGAAAACAAAGGCTGCTGATTGATCAATAGAAGACCAGCTAACGCGATCCGTGCAATGGACAAGAGATTGGGCAGGTAGTTGATGGTGATCCCTTCTTTCTTTTTTTGGCCCAAGAATAATCAAAAAACGACAAGCTTGCTAGAGGGGGAAAAGCAATCCCGAGAGCTCAACTAAATCAGCGAAAGAGATTAAGAGAAGATCGTGGGTGAATAAAGTACTACTAGGATTGTCGTAAGACAATCTAGCCCACTCATACCTTACGACAGGTTTTCACTGATTGGTTTACATTACCTGTTTTTTTCTGCCCCCGATAGCTTGAGAAACACTTGCTTATGATTGCGTATCAGCTTGTTAACCTACCACTGGAAACAAGCCAATGATGATTCCCATAATGACTAACTCGATTGCACCATTCAATAAATGCAGACCAATCAGTTTTTTGCTTTGTCCAGCATAGGCTGCATTTACGAAAGTTGCCACAGCAAATACGCCCAGCCATAGCAAAAAGGCCACTTGCAAGCTCGTCATCATCCAACCGTCATGGTCAAACTTATTGAACCAATAGGTGACTTGTCCTAGTGTAAATGCCAATAATAGTCCGCCAACAGCTGTCCCGCCAAAAGTAAAAACGACATTGCCGGCAGACATATGATGACTTTCTTTATTTAGCATGCCAGATTCTTTTGCCCAAAAGCGCCCCCAAGCATGGATTGGATTATAAAGTAAGCTCCCGCTGATCATAAAAGCAAGTGTTGCCAAAAGAATAGCAATAAGATTGAAATGTGTAAGCATATAGGTACTCCTTTTTTTAATTATTGTAATCTTTTTTGCCTTTGTTGCCTAGCTGGATAAGCAGTATTAAGCAAATATCAATAAGTTGTAGAAGTTTTCTTACGGCAACCTTTCAATTTTGTTATTTTGGATTGGGACCTAAGGCCGATTTCCCCTGTTTTTATTTTGCTAAGATAGAAAGAGAGACGAAAGGAGAATATGATGAAAAAAATCGTACGAGCAATCTTATCCATTGGTTTGTTTTTCTTACTTCTGTGCGGGGGAATCATGTTGTACACTAACCGAGCATCGGGAGAAGTGGCAGGAATTTTAGATCAATTGAATCCACTTGTTCCAAAAAGCGAAATGTATGTAAAAACGCAAGCGCCTGAATCGGTCAACGGCTATGGCACTGCTCATTACAAACAAGTAGCTGCCACGGCAGATGGCCAGACTCGAATGATAGAATTTGAAGGCTTACAAGTGTTGAAGACAGAGCGCTTTTTGAAATTGACGAATAAAGGGGCACATGTTGAGACGTATGAAGAAATTGCCAAAGAAGACGTGCCGTCAGCAGCACTGAAAGAGATCGATGGATAGCACGAGAATGACGAATAACAGAAATAAGTTTAGCAGCAAGGCAAAAAATTTTTTGCGAAGGTCTGCTGGAAAATGAGGATGAGTTAAGATACCAGCCCAACATTTATCTGTGAAAAGGATACTTGTTGGGCCGTTTTATTCGTAAAACAGCGTGTCAAAGACCGAGTTATGCACATATTAACAGTTTTATTCACAATATATAGGGGGAACTTGTTTTCGCCTACGACATCTTGAGGTTGTATTGTCTTTGTGGATTGAGAAAGGGTTTATCCTCTTAACGAAAACATTCCTTTTATTTATAATAGTCCGCTTTGCACATGCTTATGCAGCCATTGTGAGAGTTGCTCGAACAAAAATCGGGAAACGAGATAAGTCAGCAGCACTGCAAGAAAGTAGCCAAGTAAATCAACTTGCAAGTGAGCGATCTTTTCAAAGGAAAAGAGTGCCCAATGACTTTCAAGAGGTTCATTGATACTCCTATACCAGATGAATCTTAACGGGAAGCCAAAAGCATATTCGTACAAGGGACCAAATTGTTGGCTAGATACTGGACCGAAAAAAACACTAAAAAGCGGCAGACTAAAACTGAATAATAGGATTTTATTTTGCCTTTTCATTCTGACACCTCCCCACAGATCGTACTTTTCCATTATTACAGTAATTGTTATAGAAAAGAAGCAACCTTTTGTTTACAATGAAAGGGAAATGAAGGATGTAAACCAATGGTTTCCCCCTGTAAACCTCTAGTTTCTCCTTATATTTCAAGAAAAGCGATAAAGTGAAGACAAATAAGAGAGGAGTGTTTTTATGAAGAAATTAGTTATTTTAGTAGCCTGTTTTTTAGGTTTTTTGGGGGTGTCTGTCACAGCTGCAGCGGATGAAAAGAATACAGATGAGCTTGTTTATGAAATGACCGCTGGCGTCGGTTCTCAAGAGATATCTTATATTGATGAAGCGGGTGATGAAGTCGTACTATCTGTTGAATATATTCAACCCTTTGCACGAATTGCTCAAGGAACTTATAAAGTGTCTAAGACAGTCAAAGGAAGTTGGACTGCTTCTTATAATGTAAAAATCAACTCAAAAGAACAGATCACAGCGGCGACAAATTTGAGCATCAAAGCATTGAAAGGAAGTATTCTTTCGAGTTCATTAACCCATACGACTACTAAGGCTACTTGCAGCTTTAAACAAAAAGCTGGAACGATTACAACAAATGCAAGCGTGACCGCAACCATTTCTAATGGTAAACTAGTTGTAAAGTAATAGGTGTAGGAGATGAAATTAGTGGCCTTAGCGGAACAACTAAAATTATATCGTGAGAAAAGCGGATTGTCGCAAGCTTCCGTAGCAGAAGAATTAAAGATTTCTCGTCAGTCGATCTCTAAGTGGGAGAATGGGCGTGGCTATCCAGATATTGATAATTTAGTTTTACTAAGCAAACTTTATCAAGTATCGATTGATGAATTGCTGCAGGAAAATGAACAATTGAAAGAACAAATTCAAAAGAATAATGTGGAAATTGAAGATAAAAAGAAGAAGTTGAGTTTTATCACCCAACAAATGTCTTCTGATAAAGATGAAGGATTGATTTTGCTGCTTTTAGCCGGCGTATCCTCATTCATCTTTCCTTTAGGCATCCTCCTAAGCGGTTTTGCCATTTGGCGCAACAAGAAGACAAATTCTTTTTATCGACTTGTTTATATTGTCTGTGCAATCGCTTTGCTGTTAAATCTTTATGATGGGTATGTCCATGTTGCAAATGTCATGAACTGGGGGACAACGACTATCGAACAAGTGGACTAGTTGCCTGCAATTATAGCAATAGCTAAGGCCCTAGTGAAAAAATTGAGTTCTGCTTTGTATGAGAAGATTCAAGCGAAAAAAGATATCCCGCCTGAGAGTAGCTAGCCAATACTCGCGATAAAATCGTGAAGACGGGCTAACTATTTCTCAGTGTTGGGATATCTTTTATTTGAGTGAGTATTCGTTCACTTATTTAATCTTAGTAAAAATAAAAAACATCTGATTGATCGTTGAATCATCGCTCTTTTGTTACAAGATTCGACTGGAGTACAACGGGACATCGTCACCGATGGGATATCCGTTTGTCGAAGATCTTATGGCATAGACTCTATTTCTTTTTGCTTTGAAAAAGCAAATAAAGGATGATAGCAATCGTTGAAAGAGCTAGTCCTAAAAGATTGTACATCAAATCAGACGTGGGTTCATAATGATGATGATCAAAAACATTTAGTAAAAAAAACAAAAATGGTATCAAAAGAAAGAGTAGTACAACGACATTCTTTCGCCATGTAATAAATATCGATCCGATAATAAGAAACAATAAAACAGGAATCCAAAAAATCAATCCACCAATTACCTCTATATCCCTTCACCTCCATCTAATTCAGTAGAATACTTCTTTCATCTGAAAAAATTCCAAGAAAACAAAGAAATCTCTATGAAGAGGCAGTGAGGAAAAAATAACGTTTTTAAAGTAAGCCTTTTTTGCTCATGCTGATTGCTAAGTGATTACTCGTCGAAAATAGTTGTTGATGGATGGTATCTTCCTGATGGCATCTTCCTAAAGAGGAAAAGTATCTTAAAATCGAATGATTGTTTTAGCCATCGATTCGGTAGCGAGCCTGGATCGTCTCTGCCTTGGTGATGATATAAAACCCATTGTCTTGGGACCACTCTACATAAATAAGATTTTTGAAAGAAGAATAGCCTTGTTTCTGTAATTCTTCTCGTAGCCAAGTTTCGCTCAAATGATGGGATTGCAGTACAGGATATTGAATATTTCCTTGGTCAACCAGCATGATTGCCAATGTTTGCTCATCCTCTGAATGTGTTAAAACACTGATTTGCCCCGCGTTTTCCAGTACAACATACTTGGCATTTGCAAGGGAGAAACATTGTTGTTGTCGTAACATGGTTCGCAACTGCTCCATTTCGATATGATTGCGGGTAATCTCTTGTATATTGAGCTGACCATTGTGAATCAAGACTGCCGGTTCGCCTTTCAACCAGCGATTGATTGTCTCATTTTTTTGAACAAATTCTTCAATAAAGTAAATCAACAGTGCCCACAAAGCGATAGCGAAAAGGACATGGAAAACCGAAACGTTGTCATCGTAGATCGACTCTTCTAAAATTCCGCCTAAAACGAGAGTATAAATCAAGTCGAAAGGTGTGATTTCCGACAGTGTCTTTTTCCCTAACAGTCTTGCCACCAACAATAAGCCAAATAACCCAAAGAATAATTTTAGAATAATCGTAAAAACCATCTGCTCACCTCCTGTATGTTAGCACTACTATATCATTTTCTCATTTTAATCTCATTGTTCTGCACTTCTTTCATATTTTGTTTCCATTCATCATGGCTCAAATTTATTCATTTTTATCAACAGAAATTCAATTATTTGGTTTTTTTTCATCTGATATCTATAATAAAAGCAAGGTGCAATCGCTTTCTATTGCACCTTTGCTGGGATTTTAGGAAAAGCAAATAGGAGGAGAGAAAAATGAAAAAAAGGTTGATTTTTCTATATAGTATATTGAGCTTTGCGTTGCTTGTTGGTTGTTCCAGTAATAATGAGAGTAGTGAATCAGGAGATTTTGCTAGTTCAGATGAGCAGACATTGACTGTCTGGGCTTGGGATACGAATTTCAATATTCCAATTATGGAAAAAGCAGGGGAGTACTACCGTAAGGATGGGCATGATGAGATTAAAGTGAATGTCATCGAAATGTCGAATGAGGACACAAAGCAAAAAATGGTTTCTGGATTCACGTCGGGGGTATCAGAAGGATTGCCTGATATCGTTTTGATGGATGATTATGATGTACAAAGTTATCTTACGAATTATGAAGGGAAATTTGCGGAGTTATCTGATACCATCGACTTTGCTGATTTTGCCGAATACAAAGTAGAGAATGCTACCTATAAGGAGGGAATCTATGCAGTCCCATTTGATTCTGGTTCTGCCGGATTATATTATCGCACCGATTATTTAAGTGAGGCAGGCTACAGTGAAGAAGATATGAAAGATTTGACTTGGTCCCAATTTGTCACTATCGGTGAAGATGTGAAAGAAAAGACCGGTAAATGGTTTGTCGCATTCATTCCCAACCGTGGGACCCATTATCTGCAGATGGCGATGCAGTCTGCCGGACTGTGGTATTTCGATGAAGAGGGCAAAATTTTCTTGAAAGACAATCCAGCGATCCGCGAAATGATGCCGATCCTAAAAGAGATTGACCAGAAAGAGTTAGCAAAACCGGTAGATTATTTTGCTCCTGAGGGAATCGGAGCAGTTACGAGTGGTGAAGTCGCGGCGGTTAATTCTGCCATTTGGTTTTCAGCAACGATTCGTTCCGCGGAGGATCAAAAAGGCAAGTGGGCTTATACACATCTGCCACAATTAGAGACAGTTGATGGGGCGACCCCCTATTCAAACCTAGGCGGATCAAGCTGGTTAGTTTTGAACGATTCGCCAAATAAAGAACTGGCAATGGATTTCTTG
Organism: Enterococcus sp. 125944; assembly: GCF_051909435.1. Taxonomy (NCBI): domain Bacteria; kingdom Bacillati; phylum Bacillota; class Bacilli; order Lactobacillales; family Enterococcaceae; genus Enterococcus; species Enterococcus sp. 125944. The sequence goes on from NZ_JBQASY010000004.1 coordinate 115,879, forward strand.
AAGACAGAATTTGCAGGTAATGATGAATTTTATCAAGAGATATTGGTCGAGAATGGGGCAGTGGGAACGTATTTGCCATCTCAAAAAGGGGATGCGTATCAATACAAAGACCCATTTTTCAATGATGCGCCAATCTATAAAGATTTTTCGAGTTGGATGGCTGAAATCCCTGGTGTCGACTATGGCAACAATACGCAAGCAGCGGTTGATGCTCTTCGAGGAGTTATGCAGAGTTATTTTGATGATGCATTGAGTTTGGACGAAATGCTAGAAGAAGCCGAAAATAATTATACAATGCAAGTCGGCGAGTAGCCGATTTGCATTAGCAGGGAGTGGATAAGATGGATCCTTCGAGAAAAAGGCGAGAAGTATGGAAATTTATTAGTTTTGCAATGATCTTAAGCAGTATTTTCATGATCTATCCAATTCTTTATTCAATTTATTTATCTCTTCATACGATGCAAGGATTGCAATCCGTTTTTGTTGGTTTAGACAATTACGTTCGGATGTTTCAAGATACCATTTTCCACAAAGCATTATTCAACAATTTTGTTTTCTTGATTTTTCAAGTGCCAATCATGGTGTTTTTAGGACTTTTACTAGCTTTTGTGTTGAATACACCAAAACTAGTTGGACGAACTTTTTTTAAGCTTGCCTTATTTCTGCCAAGTGTCACCTCTCTGGTTTCTTATGCGGTTTTATTTAAGATGATGTTCCAGATCGGTGGGATCATTAATCGGGGCTTGCTGGCAATTGGAATTATCCAACAACCGTTAGACTGGTTAAATAGCCCTTTTTGGGCGAAAGTGACGGTGATCATTGCCTTATGCTGGCGCTGGACAGGGTATAACATGATTTTTTATTTAGCAGGATTACAAAATATTTCAGATGATACGTTGGAGGCTGCGGATATAGATGGCGCAAACAGCTTTCAGAAGTTCTTTAGGATCATTATTCCTCAATTGAAGCCAGTGATTGTTTTTACCACAATCACATCGACGATCGGAACGATTCAGCTCTTTGATGAAGTGGTGAATTTAACAGGCGGTGGCCCTTCAAATGCGACATTGACTGCAGCACAACTGATCTACAATCATTCATTTGTCTATACCTCAAATTTTGGTTATTCAGCAACATTGTCGTGGGCGTTGGTAGTGATCATTGCGGTCTTATCCTATGCGCAGTTCAAATTAGCAAAAGACGACCGACAATAAGCAGAAAGGAGCAGCGATGAAGCGAAATGTGAATACACTGATAAAATATCTTTTTTTGATCGTAGCGGCATTCGTCTCTATCTTTCCTTTCTATTGGATGATCGCGGGAGCGACGAATACATCGAATCAGATTGCTGCTGGAAAACTCACACTAGGAAATCAGCTGATCACAAACCTTCAGCAACTATTTTCTAACTATAATGTTTCCTTGATCATGTGGAATTCGATCAAGATTTCTGTAATTACTGTTCTATTTAGTTTACTGATCACATCATTGGCGGCATTTGGTTTTGAGAAATTTCAAACCCGCAGCAGTGAAATGATTTACTCGCTTTTTTTACTGTGCATGATGATTCCACTGGCTGCATTAGTCATCCCATTGTTTAAGATGATGTCAGGCCTGCATCTTGTAAATCAGCATATCGCCGTTATTTTGCCGCTAGTCAATAATCTCTTCCTGATTTTTTTCTTTCGTCAAAATTTCAAGTCCTTTCCCGACGGCATTTTAGATGCCAGCAGGATCGAAGGAGCAAGTGAGTATACGATTTTCTTTCGGATCGTTTTTCCAATGATGCGCTCAACTTATGCAGCAGCGGCTATCTATGCTTTTATGAACTCATGGAATAGCTATTTGCTCCCGCTGATCTTTTTGCAGACAGAAGATCGTCAAACGATGACGTTGCTGATATCGAACTTATCATCGGCTTCTTATGTTGCGAACTATGGCGTGCAGATGACAGCAATTGTCATTGCAACGATCCCTACATTAGTCCTTTTTCTCTTTATGCAACGAGGGTTTGTCAAAGGAATGACGGGATCTTTAAAGCTTTAACGACACAAAAAATACCTGATTATTTAGCCGAACCGAGAGTCTACTCGGATCGGTTGAATAGTCAGGCATGTTTTTCAAGCTACAAAGCAGCCTAAAGTAAATGTCGCAGGCAGATAAGGGTCATCGTTTGTCTTTAGCGGCGGATTTTTTGTCTTTTTTTGGTACAGAAGCAAGGGCTTTTTTGAAAATTTCCTCTTTTTCTTGCTTATAACTATGCTGACGCTCGGCATAAACTTTTTCTTTCGATTTCGTTTTCATTTTAAGTCACCTCTTCCTTTTTTTTTACTATAGCATAATTTCACAAAGAATTAAAACGGTTTCTCTTTTGTTTTTAAAGCTTTAACGCTTTTTAAAATAGTGTTTGTGAAGAAAAAGGGGCTAGATTGCAAATAAATGTCGAGTAGATGGCAGGCTTATTGAAGAAAATTGGCCTACCTTGTTTATTTGATAGGAGCTACTCTAGTTTCCAAAAAAACAGTCGGGTTCATTCGTTTTGATAGCGTTCTATATTTTTTTCATTTAAAATAGAATTGTATTTGTATCGTTTGTATAGGTAAAACGTGGTTTTAGAAAGAAAATTTTTCGGTGCCAAGGAATAAACCTACATTAAATAAATGTTACAGACAGAAAAAAGATGTTAAAAATCAATCGATTTTGATAGAATGAAAAGGAGGGGGTGTTTCATTGGAATCTCGAAAAGCAATCCGTAAGCGTTTAGTGAAACAAAAACGATCACTTTTTATTCAAAAAAGTATAGGGGTTACAACGGTGTTAGCTTCTACATCAGGTGTATTCACAACTTTGGTCAACGCACCAGAGGCCAACGCTACAGGAGTAAATGAAACAGAAGTAGCAAAGTCAACTAAATCAACTGCAACGACAACTCTTGCTCGATCGTCAGAAACAACGATCAATCGACAATTTAAAACGACCGCTTCACTGAATGTGCGTTCAGACGCTTCAACCAGTGCGAGAATTATCAACGGTGTGGGGAACAATACCACGATCAAAGCTGTTGCTCAAAAATCAGGAACTTCCGTCAATGGGAACACGACGTGGTACAAGTTGTCATCTGGGGGTTGGATTTCTGGCGCTTATGTAACAACCGCCAGCAACAGCAACTCTTCCAACAACAGTACTAGCGGAGAAACAGCTGTCAATAAGACCGTCAAAACAACAGCAGCACTGAATGTACGGTCTAGTGCATCAACCAGTGCGAGTGTCGTTCGGGGATTGAGCAGCAATGCCACGGTCACTGTGGTTGCTCAAAAATCAGGAACTTCTGTGAATGGTACAACAACATGGTACAAATTGTCTAATGGTGGCTGGATTACCGCAGCTTATGTTCAGGCTGTGTCTAGCGGTTCAACGACAAGCAATCCTGGAAACACATCAACCACAGAACAAGCAATCAGCAAAAATGTCAAGACCACCGCTTCATTGAATGTACGTTCCAGTGCATCAACAAGTGGTAGTGTTGTGGGAAGTCTGAGCAATAGCACGACCGTTAAAGTTGTCGCTCAAAAATCAGGTTCATCCGTCAACGGCAATAAGACATGGTACAAATTATCTACAGGTGGTTGGATCACGGCAGCTTATGTCAAAGATGCGAGCAATACGAGCAATCCATCGACCGGTGGATCAAGCAGCAATAATTCTAATTCATCAAATAATTCTGCCGAACAAGCAATCAGTAAAAATCTACAGACTACGACTGGGATGAATGTTCGTTCGAACGCTTCAACTACTGCCAGTATTGTCAGCAGTTTGAGCAGCAACGCTGTAGTGAAAGCAGTGGCGCAGAAAAAAGGGACTTCTGTCAATGGTAATACGACGTGGTATAAGTTATCTAGCGGTGGCTGGATCACGGCAGCTTACGTAAAAGAAGTCAGTGGAAATACCACAACAAATCCTGGCAATTCTGGCAACAATACTATCGGTACGAATATTAACGGTGCTGCTATTGTAGCTGAAGCCCGTAAATATATCGGGACACCCTACCAATGGGGAGGGAAAGGGCCAGATGTCTTTGACTGTTCCGGTTTCACTCGTTATGTCTTTTTACAAGTAACAGGGAAAAATATTGGCGATTGGACCGTTCCGCAAGAAAGTGCCGGTACGATCATCCCTGTATCTCAAGCCCAAGCAGGAGATCTTCTATTCTGGGGTGAAAAAGGCAATACGTATCATGTTGCAATTGCAACAGGTAACGGCAGCTTCATTCATGCACCAAGCACTGGGTACACGGTTACCGAAGCAAGTTCAGGTTTTTCAACAGCCAGCTTTGCGCTTCGTGTAAAATAAGAAGAACAATGACGACAAAACTACCTGCAACATGTTTGTTGGAGGTAGTTTTTTTAAGATCGTTTGCATCTTTTTGCATTGTTTAGCAATTTTTTGCATTGTATTTTTTAGTGGAAAGGAATGACAGAGAGATGTTTGTGGAACAGCGCCTAGCTAAAATCCAAGAAGTGCTAGCAGTTGAGCAAAGTGCTTCGATTGAACGATTGTCCAAGTTGTTATCCGTATCAAAAGATACGATTCGTCGTGATCTGATTCAATTAGAAAAACGGCACGTACTTAAACGAACCCACGGAGGGGCGGTTTCGACGAACCCTGCAGCCGTGATTTATGATTATCAAACTCGCGCCGGGCAATTTTATGACATAAAAGCAAAAATTGCTAAAGCAGCTATTCATTGGATCAAACAGCCAGCTGCGATTATTTTTGATGCATCGACAACTGTAGAAGCGGTGATCAATGAACTGTCAGATTATCCTCTTCAAGCGATTACTAATTCATTGACTCATGCCCAACGATTGGCAGCGCTAAAACAGAGTACGATTACGGTTTTGCCTGGAAGATTAGACAAAGAACAATTATTTTTATATGGTGCGGATACTGTTGCCAAACTTGCCCAATTTCAGGCAGATTACACACTGTTAGGAGTATTTGCCCTTTCTACAGAAGGCGTATTTATCCATACGGAAGAAGAAGGCATGGTCAAGCGTCAGATGGTGAAACAAGGAGAGTATGTCATTGCAGTAGCTGACCATACAAAGTTAGCAACGACTGGTTTTTTTAAAGTCTGTGATCTGCCGGAGATCGATCTTTTAATCACCGATCAACAACCAGACATCGAGTTACAAGCAGCACTTGCCGCAGCGAATGTGACCATTTATGTAACAGAGTAAATCAGAAGGAGTCTTAATCATGAAAAAAGCGATTGAATTAGCCATTTTACCAGAACCACCTATTTTTGAAGAGGTCGCTCCAGTTTTTTTAAGTGATGCGACCATGAGTCAGCGCAAACAAAGTGTCTTAGAGCGAATGGCTGCTGAAGAGTTTGACACGTTGGTGATCTATGCAGACAAAGAACATGGCAGCAACTTTGAATATCTGACAGGATTCCTACCAAGATTCGAGGAAGGACTATTGGTTCTAGATAAAACTGGCGCCGCAACACTCATTTTGGGAAATGAAAATTTAAAGCTGCAGGCTCATTCCCGCATAGCGGCAGAGCTAGTCCATTACCCGCAGTTTTCGCTGCCGAATCAGCCTATGACAGGAGAAAAATCACTATCCTCTGTTTTTTCTTCTTTAAGGTTTAAAGAGAAGAAAAAAATTGGCATCATTGGGTGGAAGATGTTCACGACGCATCACGAAGATCCAGCCACACTCTTTGATGTTCCTTATTTTATCGTAGATGCAGTCAAACGGGCAGTCACAAGGACATGTCATGTGGTAAATGCTGCTTATTTGCTGATTGGTGAAAAAGGAAGCCGTAGTCACAACAATGCCAATGAGATCGCTCATTATGAATATGGGGCTAACCTTTCTTCTCGTTGTATTTTGAGTGCGATGAATGCGATTGAAGTTGGCAAAAAAGAAGCCGAAATTGGGGCATATTTGTTGGCAGAGGGACAAATGCCTTCTGTGGTGCCAATCGCTGCTAGCGGTAAACGATTTGAATTTGCCAATCTTTATCCAACGCACAAACGAATTGCTTTGGGTGATCCTTTCTCAATGACGATTGGTTATAAAGGGGGACTCTCCAGCCGCACGGGATTTGTCGTCTCAGAAGCAAGTCAATTGCCGGCTGAACAACAAGATTACCTTGAACGTGTCGTGAAACCGTATTACCAGGCGATCACCACTTGGTTGGAAGCAATTCGAATCAACCAAACGGGTGGCGAGATGTATCGATTGATTGAAGAAGTTCTGCCAAAAAAGAGTTATCACTGGCATTTGAATCCTGGACATCTGGTTTCGGATGATGAGTGGATGTCTTCACCAATCTACGCGGACTCTCTTACACCTTTAGAAAGCGGCATGATGTTCCAAGTAGATATCATTCCATCTGTTCCTGAGTATACTGGTGTCAGTGCGGAAGAATGTATTGCATTAGCTGATCAAGAACTGCGACAAGAATTAAAAGCCGATTATCCAGAATTGTGGGAACGTATCACGAAACGCAAAGAATATCTCGAAAACTGCTTGAACATCCAACTATCTCCCGATGTTCTACTTTTATCAAACACAGTCGCTTATTTGCGTCCATTTTATTTAGCGAAGAATCAAGCATTACGAATCAAAAAATCACGCTAATTGGATTCATCCTTAGGCGAATTTGAGGATGAAGATAGTCGAATGAAAGTCATAGCTAAAGTTAGGAGGCACAAATGAATACGAGAGAAATCAAATTAATCGTAAGCGACATTGATGGAACGATTTTAGATGATACCCATCAGATTGACCCAAACTTACAACAGGTGCTGCAACGATTAAAAGAAAGTAAAATTCCTTTTGTCTTAGCATCTGCACGATCACCAAAAGGGATGCAGCACTTAGCTGAAGCGTTAGGAATCAGCGAGTATCCTTTGGCTTGTTACAATGGCGCGTTAGTTCTGGCAAACGGAAATCTTTCTGCTCCGCCTATCTCAAGTCATGAAGTTGCAATCAAAGAAGTTGTGCGAATCATCAGCGAGACAAGAACACACTTCTCACAAGTTTCTATCAATCTTTATTCAGATACAGTTTGGTATGTGGATCGTCTTGATGAATGGGTAAAAAAAGAAGCCGCAATCACGCAGGAGGTACCGCAGGAGGCAGATTTATTGGCCTTAGTACAGTCCTTGCAAATACCCGTTCATAAATTACTTTTGATCGGTACGTCTGCTGAGATCCAAAAAGTAAAAGGATACTGGGAAAAGCAATCTTTGAAGACGAGCGCTCTTTACCTTTCAAAAGATAATTACTTAGAAGTCACGCATCGAGAAGTTTCAAAAGAAAAAGCATTGATGGAACTGGCTTCTTATTACAACGTGCCTCTAGCGCAAACGTTGGCAATAGGAGATAACTTCAATGATTTACCTATGATACTAAAAGCTGGAGTAGGGGTCGCAATGGCCAATGCACCACGAAGAGTCAGGGAACAGGCGGATGCCGTTACACTTTCAAATAAAGACAGTGGAGTTGCAGCTGCTCTTCAGAAATTTGTCTTATCGATCACTTCCTGAAGGCCAGCAGATGGTAATATCGGGAATCGCTTAAAGAAAACAAATCGTGTTACAAAATACACAAACGTATCTTTTGACACAATTTTAGCCTCTATTTTACACTCAAAGTTATAACGTTTGTTATAATCTATCGTTTATAAGGAGGACAAATGAATAAGAAGCTCGTAAAAACATTATCTAGTTTTGCGGAGACGTTGGGGTTGTCGGTAGATCCAAAAATGGGTGTGATTTACGGTACGTATCGTTCGTATAAAGTTATATTGACACAATTGAATAATAATAGTTATTCTTTCGCAGCAACTTTTTCGATCAGCAAAAACCAAGAACTACCTAGCTCAGAGCAAGTGAGACAAGTAGTGACTGATTCCAAAGACATATTGGACTGCTCTGTACAAGGTTACCAAGTCACTTATACATTCCGAGGGGCAATGACTGTTGCCAAAACCAAAGAAAAATTGGTTGCTGGTCTAGATACAGTCACTGATTTTCTTAAAGAAAATCACTATCAAACTGTCTGTCAGTTTTGCGGAACATCGGAAGCGCCAATAGATACCTACAGCATAGGTGGGCTGCCAGTGATCGCTTGCAGTGCTTGTTTCAAAAAGCAAAATGAAGCGATGCTTGCTAGCCTGCATGAGCAGAATCAGAAGAAAGAAAATTGGCTGGCTGGGATAGTTGGTGCATTTATAGGTTCACTGATTGGGGTCGGTGTCATTATTTTACTTGGCCAATTAGGTTATGTAGCGGCATTATCAGGTATTGCAATGGCTGTCTGTGCTTTAAAAGGGTATGAACTTCTTGGCGGAAAGCTGAGCAACAAAGGCATCATCGGTAGTGTTTTGATTATGGTCATCATGGTTTATCTAGGCAATCGGATTGATTGGTCTATCAGTGTAGCCAATTATTATACCGATGTTGATTATTTCTATGCATTTCGGATATTGCCTGACTTGCTAAGAGAAGGTTATTTGGAAGCTAGTCAATACTATGGGAACCTAGCTCTTGTCTATCTGTTTACTGCAATTGGTGCGATCCCTACGATTCTTAGTGTGATAAGAGATCGTAAGAATAGTAGAGAAAGCTACAAAATGGAAGCTTGATAATTGTTTGACTGTGATACGTAAGGAGCTGATAGGATGCTCTTGCGTATCACAGTTTTTTCTTGTTTGAAAGAGAACATAAAGGTTGTAGATTAATTATTTATGAAAAAAAGAAATTTTTTTTAATCTTTTTTGAAAAAAACGAGGGAAAAACTCTTGCAATTATCATAATTATTGATTAAAATCAAATTCAACTTCAGAAAATTCTGAAAATTATGAACTTAAGGGGAAGAGGAAAATGAAAAAGTGGGCCTTTGGATTGGTAGCAGTGTGTGGTGTCTTATTAGCCGGATGTACGACAGGAGGCACGAGTAACACAGGAGAAAGTACTTCCTCGAATGGAACAGCAGCAGCGGAACAGATCTTCAATGTTGTCGTCCAGCAAGAAATGCCTAGTGCAGATCTTTCTCTTGCAACTGATACGATCAGCTTCAGTGCATTGAATAATGTCTATGAAGGATTGTATCGTTTGGATGCTGACAGTAAGCCGCAACCTGCTGGAGCTGCTGAACTCGCAGAAGTGAGTGAAGATGGATTGATCTACCGATTGAAATTGCGAGAAGATGCTAAGTGGTCGAATGGTGATCCTGTAACAGCTGCGGATTATGTTTACGGCTGGCAACGGACAGTAAAAGCCGAAACAGGCTCAGAATACGCTTATTTGTTTGCCCCAGTCAAGAATGCTGAATCGATCACTGCAGGAAAAACAGATCCTAGCGAGTTAGGGATCAAAGCAGTCAGTGAGTACGAATTAGAGATTACTTTAGAAAAAGCAACCCCCTATTTTGATTATTTACTCGCTTTCCCATCTTTCTTCCCGCAAAATCAAGGAATTGTTGAAGAAAAAGGCGATCAATATGCAACGACCAGTGATAATTCTGTGTACAATGGCCCATTTGTTTTGACAGGATTTGATGGACCGGGTACAGATACGGAATGGTCCTACGAAAAGAATGATCAGTACTGGGACCAAGAAAATGTTAAATTACAAACCATCAATGTCAGTGTTGTCAAAGAATCTGCGACTTCGTTGAATCTATTCCAAGATGGTCAAGCAGACGATGTGATCTTAACAGGAGAATTGGCGCAGCAAATGGCAAATGAGGAAGCTTTTGTTTCAGAGCCTTTGGCCCGGACCTCTTATATCGAATTGAATCAGCGAGAAGAAAATTCTCCATTCCGTAATGAAGATTTGCGAAAAGCAATTTCTTATGCAATCGATCGTGGTGCACTTGTATCCTCCATTCTGGGGGACGGATCTCTAGCTTCGACAGGATTGATTCCAGAAGGTATGACTTTCAGCCCGACGGATAACAAAGATTTTGTTGAAGATGCTGGCAGTGTGATCGAATACAATGAAGACAAAGCGAAAGAACACTGGGAAAAAGCCAAAGCAGCTTTAGGAATCGATTCATTAGATTTTGAAATCTTGGCTTCTGATACCGACTCGACTAAAAAAGCGATCGAGTATGTCCAAAGTGCAATCGAAAGTACATTGGATGGTGTGAAAGTCAGCTTGAGTCCGGTACCTTTTTCTGTTCGGCTAGATCGTTCCAACAACGGCGACTTTGATGTTGTAATGGGCGGATGGGGGGCCGACTATGCAGATGCCAGCAGCTTTACAGATCTGTTTGTTACTGGAAATTCCTATAACCGTGGTCGTTGGAGTAATCCAGATTATGATGCAGCAGTGAATGCCGCTGCTTCAACCCATGCGGGAGATCCTGAAGCTCGTTGGCAAGATCTACTAGAAGCAGAAAAAATCATTATGGCAGAACAAGGTGTCATTCCTGTTTACCAAAACGTGGAAGCCCATTTGCGGGCGCCAAAAGTCAAAGGAGTCGTTTCTCATGGTGCAGGTGCGCAATATGATTACAAATGGGCTTCTATTGAAGAGTGAGTAGCATTGAATTAAGCAGTTAATCGGCAAGAAGTAAAAAATCCTCTTATCGTCAAACATTCTTGGCAAGTGTGCGTCAGAGTGAAAAACGATGGGAGGAATTTTTTAGATTATCAGAAAATCTTTGTAGCTACTTACACAAAGTTAGTGGGAACAACGATAAAACAGAGAATAAAAAAACACAGAAAAAACCTTGGAGATGAATAAAATCAAATCCAAGGTTCCTTTTTCGAAAGTGTTTTTCACAAAGAAAACAGTAAAAAATTATTCGCTGACTTTCACGTCACCTGTAACAGATGCGCCTTCTTTATCAAGTGTTGCTGAATCTTGAATTTCTTTAGAAGCGAACGTGATGTTTCCTTCAACTTTAGTGCCGTTCAATACGAAGCCTTTTGCATTTACTTCGATGTCGCCTTTCACTACACCGTTAACGATGTTGAAGTTTTCTGAGTTAACAACTAATTTAGGAACAGTTACAGTGTATTCAGCAGTTACTGTACGGTTTTCATCTTGAGAGTACAATGCAAATTTACGGTAGATATCATTTGCAGCGTCCCCTTTGTCATGGAATTCGCCGTCAACTGTCAAATCTTTGTCGAAAGTCATGTTGTCTGTAACAGCAACGATCCAGTTACCGTCTGCGCTCAATGCTTTTTCAATGACTGAAGTTTGGTCACTTACTGAAGCTGTTGAAACAACATCATCTGTTGATGCAGTTGTTGCAGTTGAAGCAGCAGTGGATGAACTTGCAGTTGTATTGTTATCAGAACTACATGCAGCTAGAAGAGTTCCTCCCATTAGCAATGAAGCAGCGATTAAAGTGATTTTTGTTTTTTTCATGTTACCTTCTCCTTTGTATGCCCATAGTTTTCTTAAAAACAAAATGATTATACCATAGAGGAGTTTAGTTTGTGAAACAAAAAACATAAATGAGGAGAAATTTAATAAATATCAAGCAATTCTTACTGAAAATATCATAATCCAGTTTCAAGAAAGAAAAATTTATGAGAAAGGCAGCTTTAATGGAAATTATCTTTACAGGGATGAGAAGGACATCTATGAATCAATTTACGTTTCAGCGAGTCATTAGGGATTTTCTCTACTAACTTTTAAATAATTTTACTTTTAAATAATTTTAAATAGAACTAGAATAAAAAAAAGGCTAAAAATTTCCTTAATGTTTCCAGAGACAAGTTTGATAAAATAAAAGAATTGTTCGGTGCATGTTTCTGCAAGAGGCAAGTATCGATTGGCGTTGAATCTTGTACTTGAAACCATAGCCTAGATAGCACTGTCTTAGAATTCGCTATTTTACATGTTCTTATGTACGCAAAAGCGTCGCGTGTTCTACAAATATTCTACAAAGCGCAAAGGATATGTGAAAGGAATAAGGTGGTAAAAGAGCTAGAGACAGGATTAGAAAAGCTGTTGCCAAGGAAAACTTAAGGTTTTACGAGTATCGAAAAAGAAAAGCAGCATTATCATTGCTATTTTTCTTCTGGCATGGTATTCTATAAAAGTAAAGTTCTGATATGTTAATACTTGTTTATCTTTTGATACGCACTTCAATTACACATCATTTTCTATTACAAAAATAAACACACACGATGTGTAATATGGAGGTATACGTTTATGAATAACGGTACAGTAAAATGGTTTAATGCAGATAAAGGTTTTGGATTTATTACAGGTGAAGATGGCAATGATGTATTTGCACACTTTTCAGCTATCCAAGGCGACGGCTTCAAAACTTTAGATGAAGGTCAAGCAGTGACTTTCGACGTTGAAGAAGGCCAACGTGGCTTACAAGCAACAAACATCGTTAAAGCATAATAACAACTTTTAAAAGAAGACCGGCAATGGTCTTCTTTTTTTGCTTTAAAGTAAAAAATTCATTTCCGGAAATTATTTTCTTGACCTGGTGATCTCCAAGGAAAAATGAAGGAATGAGTCAATGAATCTCAAAAAAAGACTGCGGCTGTATACTAGACGCAGTCTTTTTTGTTGGCGATGGCCTCCGCTTTTTGATCTCTAGATGAAACGTGACAAAAATTCTAATCAATTTCTGGCAAACTGACTATTGTAGAGTTGGGCGTATAATGAAGGTTTTGCTAACAGTTCCTCATGTTTGCCTTGCTCAATGATTTGTCCTGCTTCCATCACAAGGATCAAATCAGCATTCTTGATCGTGGAGAGGCGATGGGCAATGACAAAGCTTGTTCGATTTTTCGTCAATGTGTCCATTGCTGTTTGGATCATTTGTTCGGTTCGGGTATCAACACTGGAAGTCGCTTCGTCCAGAATCAAAATAGCTGGATCTGCCAAAATTGCACGAGCAATCGTCAAAAGTTGTTGCTGACCTTGTGATAGTTCGGTTTCGGATCCTATGATCGTCTCGTAGCCCTTCGGCAGTGTCCGAATAAAATGATCGCATTGTGCTGCTTTTGCGGCGGCAATGATTGCCTCTTTCGTTGCATCTTTTTTGCCGTAAGCAATATTCTCTGCAATCGTTCCTTCAAACAACCATGTGTCTTGTAAAACCATCCCAAATTTTTTGCGAATGTCTGTGGCTGAGAAATCCGTCATATCGTAGCGATCGATCCGGATCTTGCCTCCATTCAGTGGATAGAAGCGCATCAGCAAGTTGATCAAAGTTGTCTTGCCGGCCCCAGTAGGCCCCACGATGGCTACTGTCTGTCTAGGTGCAACTTGTAGGTTCACATGTTGCATCAATAATTTATCTGGAGAATAGCCGAAAGAAACATCTTCAAAATCGATTCTCCCCGACAATTCTTCTGGGACTGCAAGAGGGTGTTGGGTTTCTTTTTCTTCTGGATAATCCAAAATCTCAAAGATCCGTTCCAATGACGCTAATGCACTTTGTAACGTATTAATAATATAAGAAGCTTGTGTGATCGGTTCGGAAACTTGATTGGTATATTGCAAGTAGGCTTGGATCAACCCGATGGATAACTGTCCATTGATTACCATCATTCCACCAATCACAGCACTTACGACAAACCCGATTTGGTTGATAAAGCGAATGAACGGATTGATCGCATAGCTAGCAAATTGTGCTTTACGAAAAGCATGAAATTGCTTTTCACTTAATTCGTGCATTTCTGAAGCGACAGCAGATTGCTGATTGTAGGATTTGATCAATAAATGGGCAGTATAAAACTCTTCTGCCCGGCTACCGACTGCTCCCAATGTTGTCTGATTTTCTGAAAAGTAAACCAAATTTCGCTGAGCCAGTCGATGGGTAGCGAAAGCACTTATCAGTAGGATAATGATAATCCCTACAGTTAATAATGGACTGAGCCAAAACATCACACCAAGACCAAATAAGATACTGAGAGTGGCTGTAATGAGTTGCATCAATCCGACTTGAAGGACTTCAGAGACTTTATCCAGGTCTAGAATTGCTCGGCTTAAAATATCGCCTGTCTGATGCGTATCATAAAATCGTACCGGCAACCGATTAAACTTGTGCGTCAATTCTTTTCTGAGGGTTAAGGTCAATGTTTCGCTGACACTTGCCATTGTGTATTCTTGTAAAAATGAAAATAGACTAATCATCAGCCAGGAGATCCCTAGAAGGAGCAGTGGCCATTTGATGACTTGCAAGAATTCACTTGGTTGCCAGCCTCCTTGCTGAAGCAAAGTGATGAGATTATCCAATCCTTGACCCAACAGTAATGGTGCGATTGTCATAAGTGTCGCGTAGCAGAGAGCAGAAATCAAAATCAGTCCGAAGCGGCTTTTTTGCTGGAATAATAATTGTAAGAGCCGCATGCTCGTATGTTTTAAATTTTTTGGTGCATCAGTTATTTTTTTGCTCATTTTTTTCTCCTCCTATTCCTTGCGAAGCCGCAAATTCTTGATAGGTGCTACAGGTTTCCATCAGTTCTGAATGGGTCCCTTTTCCGACGATTTTTCCTTCATCAAGAACGATGATTTGATCAGCATCCATGACAGTTGCAACACGCTGTGCCACGATCACTACGGCTGAATCACGGACATAAGATTTTAATGCTCGCCGTAAATTTGCATCTGTTTGATAGTCAAGGGCCGAAAAACTGTCATCAAAAAAGTAAATGTGAGCGGGCTTTACTAATGCACGCGCTATACTCAAACGTTGTTTTTGGCCGCCAGAAAAATTGCTGCCCTTTTGAGCAACGTGACTGTCGATCCCATCGGGTAGACTTTCGATGAACGACTCTGCTTGCGCGATTTTGACGGCCTGTGCTACTTGTTGCGGATCGGGATTGACAATCCCGAAAGTCAATGTGTCCCAGATCGATCCACTGATCAACAATGCTTTTTGAGGAACATAGCTGATAAATGATCGTAGTGCGACCTGTGAGACTTCTCGAATATCACGATCATATAATGTGATTGAGCCGTTAGAAACGTCTTTTAACCGCAAAAGTGCTTTGGCGATCGTACTTTTTCCTGATCCGGTGCCGCCAACAATCGCAGTGGTCTGTCCGCGATGGATCTCAAAATCAATATCTTCCAGTACGGGTTCCTCTGCCCCAGCATAGGTGAAGGAGACATGATGAAAGGCAGCTACTAATGAGCTTTCTTTTGGCAAGATTGGCTGTGGACCGTCTGTCATCGTTTCTTCTTCAGACAAAACTTCTTCAATCCGCTGCAAGGATGTCAATCCTTTTGGGATCATGACGATCACCATTGCTGCCATGGTCAAAAACCAAAGGCTCAAAACGGTATATTCGATGATCGCAGTGATACTGCCGATGGGCAGGTTTCCTGAGAGACTTTGGAAACCGCCGAATCCCAAAATGCTTAGAATGGACAGCCCCATGAAAAAGTGTACGGCTGGATTCAAAACAGCGAATAAACGATTGACTTGGATCATCACTTTTGCGTACCCTTCAAAGGTTTGGTCTGTCCGCTTTTTTTCGAAACTAGCTTTGTCAAAGGCGCGAATCACCCGTACGCCTGTATAGGTTTCACGCAAAATCCGCATCATAGTATCTACTTTTTTCTGCGTTTTTTTTGCCAAAGGGATTGCTTGATAAATGACGAAAAGTGCGACGATCGAGAAACAAGCAATCGCTGCAATAGGGATCCACACCATTCGCCAAGATACACTACCTGTTAAAATAATCGAAGCCAAAATGATCAGTGGAGCGGGAAGAATCATTTGTAAAGCCATCATCAAGATTTGTTGAATGTTATTGATGTCATTCGTTGTTCTTGCAAGCAAGGTTGGTGTACCATATTTTTCAAAACTAGAAATCGCAAGCTCCTGTATTTTGTTGAATAGTTTGATCCGAAGATGATGTCCGAACTTCCCTGCTAGATGGGCAGAAAAATAACTAGCACTGACAGCAATCACACCAGTTCCTAGTGCAACAGCCAGCATCCAGCCCCCATAGCGGATGATAGCTGATTGGTCTTGTTTTAAAATGCCATCATCAATGATCTTGGCTACAAAATAGGGAAGAAAAAGTGTCCCGAAAGAATGGATCAGCATAAATAAAAAAGTACCTAGAAATAGGCGTTTTTCGGTGAAAAAAAATTGTTTTAATTGTTTCATAAAAATTCCCTCCAATTACGTCGTTCTGTGCTAGAATAAACTGTAACGTAACGTAACAGTCAATAGGAGGGAGGCATTTTTTTTGAAAAAATTTTTGACCATCAGTGAACTTGCGGCTTATGGCGGTGTTAGTCGTCGTACACTGCTTTATTATGATCAAATCGGGCTGTTCAAACCTAAACAGATCGGTGAAAACGGGTATCGTTATTACGGATTTGAACAGTGTGCGGAATTAGATGTGATTTTGGTCTTGCGAGCATTGGATATGTCCTTAGAGGAAATCCAAACATTTCTAAGAAACCGCAATCCTGAGACGATGCAAAAAGAGTTGATTGTCCGTCGTAAAGAAGTAGATCAAAAAATAACGGAACTAGAGGAACATAAAGCCGTTTTGGATCGGTTCATTTCGCGATTTGAAAAAGTGCAGACAGCCGATTTTACCAATATGACTTATAGTTATCGGTCAGAAGAATATTTTGCTGTTTCTGAAGAAATCAATGAGTATGATGAGACTTCGGTCTTTCAGGCTTTTTCACGTTTTTATCCTTATTTAGATTACAAGGATTTATTTAGTGGCTACCCCATCGGTTATTTAGTAGAAGGATCTGCATTCGATCAAGAGTCGATCCATGAAGCGCCTTACCGTGCATTAGTGATGATTCCCAAAGAACGACTGCCTCTGTACTCGGATCAGGCAATTATTTGTAGACCAGCAGGAAATTATGTGTCGGGATTCGTCAGAGGGGAGATCCATCATTTAAAAGATTTTACAAAACGATTCAAAGCCTATCTGGAATCAGCTAATTTACAGATAGATGGAGATATCTGGGAACTGATGTGGCAAGATGATGTATCCACGGATCAAAAAGAACAGCAGATTTTTGAAGTGATGTTGCCTGTTAAGGAAAGAATACCAAGCTAAATCTACACAAGAATGGAGAGAGGAAGTCTGTTGACGACATTTTTGCCAAAATGTGTTATACTGATTGAATACGAGAAATATTTTTGTACCAACGTTATCTTGTTTTTAGGAAATTTATTCAAAACTGGCGTAACTTCAGAGTTACAAGGATGCAGTAGAGGTTAGGGATTGCATCGTTTAAATGAGAAATAAATAATAGTAGTAATAGTCTGCTTCAACTTTCAAAGAATAAATATTGCATCGTTAGATAGCCTTCCCGTCTTATGACAGGAAGGCTATCGTTCATTTTATGGGAAGTGTCAGCGCATTATCTGGACTCTTATCTTCCAATAGCGAGTCAACATATTGTTTTAGAAAATAAGAATATGTTGCCAGCAGCTGGTATTCTTCAGAATGTCGAATCGTTTCTTTTTCTTCTTGCGAATAAGCGTCGTCACCAGTAAATAACGCTGCATTCATCTTTGCAATAAATGTACATAATGTGTTGATTTGTTCTTCTGTCAATTCAGTAACAGATGCGAGCTGTTGGCGCACCATTTTAGTTGTATCTTGTTGAAAGATGGTTGCTTGATAGTTGCTATACTGCAAAAGTTGAGGATCTTTCCGCTTGTTCTTAGCAGCCCATTGGTCCAAATCAATCACCTTTTTTTCGTAGTTGATCGTTTTATCAGTAAGTGTTACGACCCCATAGCCAAGTTCTTGTGTGGAATAAGAGCCGGTGACAATTTCCTGAATACCAGAGGGGCCTTCTGTAATATCTTGGATATGGATGTGTCCAGAAAAAATCGCTGGTACCTGATAAGCAGTTAGTAATTGCTGCAATTGCGCCGAGTTATCTAAAATATAACCTTCTTTCAATAATGAATTATGTTCCAGAAGATTATGGTGCATGAAGAGAAGTGGTGTCTGCTGCTGTTGTTTAGCTGCTTCTAGTTGATCCTTCAGCCATTCTAAGGTGCTTTCTTTCAAGCGGCCATTCGTAGTTGGCTGGTTCCAATTCACTTGTTCTTCATAAATACATGAATCAAGTAATACTAAGCGATACTGGTCATTGAGATTGATGCTATAGCTTAATGAGGTCCGATCAACACTGTCAGCTTTCTCGTAGCCTTCGGAAAAAATATCTTTGAAATCTTGCGGGCTGATTTGATCGGCATAAAATTCCTTATCCCCATCAAAAATTCTGGCCCAACCATTGTAAATCTCATGATTGCCGGGCAAACTCATTACCATGATCGAAGCTTCTTGTAATGGTGCCAATAA
This sequence comes from Enterococcus sp. 125944, assembly GCF_051909435.1. Lineage (NCBI taxonomy): Bacteria > Bacillati > Bacillota > Bacilli > Lactobacillales > Enterococcaceae > Enterococcus > Enterococcus sp. 125944. The sequence continues at coordinate 134,195 of NZ_JBQASY010000004.1, forward strand.
CTCGGCGAGAGATTCTGCACTTGCTTTCTCTCCATTCAATGTCATGTCCCCTGTCAAGATCACTCCTGTTGGCCGTTTTTCTAGGGCTTCAGCAACAAAAGCTTCCAAACTTTCTTTCTGATAGCGCATTTCTTTACCAGCGGCACCTTCAGCAAACTGGTTGAAGGCTATACCATTATCGTGAAGTGCTGACGACAGGAAGTGAACATCGCTTAGCAGCCAAAATTCGCTTTTTGAATCTTGCTGCAACACACTGTTCGCTTTTTTGGTCGTCCAAAGAGCAAGCAAAAGTAAGCCGCAAACCAATGCACTACTGATCCAGATAATTATTTTTCTTTTGGAAATGATGCTTCCTCCTTTCGAGTGGTATTCTTCCTATTATAGGAAGAGAAAACTTGCTTGTCACTTAGAAAGGATCAAGTATTTTGCGTACACGGTATCTTCTTTAATGAAAAAAGAAACGGATAAAGAGAGAGCCAAAAGAGAGAAAAAAGGGGATTCACGCTGTAAAAAAGCAAATTTTTCGGTTTTTTCAGGAGTTTTTGGACTACCTGAAAAATAAAAAAGCGCTTTTTTATCGATTTCTTTTTTTGAAAAACATTTTAAAAATGCTGTTTTATCAAGCTTTATAGCTAGCATAGAAGAATATTTCTGATAAGAATTGTCTTTGAAACATTTTTGTAACATTCCTTTTATCTGTATGTCATATGCTTATGTTAGAATTCATTTGTCGTTAAATCGAACTTTAAATTTTCTTATATTAAGTAAATTTTTTATTAAGACAACTAATTTACACAAAAAGCGCTAGTCGGAGGAAAAACGAGTGAAGAAAAGTTTGTTATCAGCATTAATGGTGTGTTCTCTAACATTAACAGCAGTTGCAGGACCAGGATTAGTATCAGCAGATTCCATTGATGATCAAATCGAACAACAAAATCAAAAAATCGATTCCCTAAAAGGACAACAAGCAGATGCTCAATCACAAATCGATTCTCTAGAAGCAGAAATTGATTCAGTGAGTGCAAAAGTCAGTGACTTAGAAGCTAAACAAGTTGCACTAGGTAAAGAAGCAGAAAAATTGCAAGATAAAATTGCCACTTTAAAATTACGTATCGCAAAACGAGAAGAAGCTATCAAAAAACAAGCACGCGATGTGCAAGTAAATGGTCAAAGCACAAACTTTATCGATGCAGTTCTAGAAGCAGATTCTTTGACGGATGTTATTGGTCGAGTACAAGCCATGACAACAATCGTAAATGCCAACAATGATCTAGTTGAGCAGCAAAAACGCGACAAAGAAGATGTTGAACAAAAAGTAAAAGAAAATGAAAGCAAAATTCAAGAAGTAGCAGCAACTCAAGCTGAGCTGCAAAATCAAAAAGATGCATTGGCTACAAAACAAGCAGACTTGAATGTGTTGAAAGCTAATTTAGCTGCTGAACAAGCAACAGCTGAAAAAGACAAAGATGCGTTGAACAAGAAAAAACAAGAAGCGGAAGCTGAAAAAGCACGTGTCTTGAAAGCTCAACAAGAAGCAGCGGCTGCTAAAAAAGCAGAAGAAGCAAAACAGGCAGCAGCATTGAAAGAAGCGCAAGAAAAAGCAGCTGTTACAGAAGATGTTCAAACAAGTACAACGAAGACAGAAAGTTCTTCAGATACTTCTGTTGTTGAAACAGCAACTGCTGGATCATCAAGCAGCTCAAGTTCATCAAGTAATAGTTCAAATTCATCAAACAGTTCTTCATCAAATACAAATAACAGCAATAATTCTACAGTCAATACCGGTGGTAGTGGTAAAGACCACTCATCATCAGGTAACATGTATGCAGTAGGACAATGTACATGGTATGTTAAAAATCGCGCACCATGGGTTGGTACTTACTGGGGAAATGGTGCCCAATGGGGTGCATCAGCAGCAGCTGATGGATACACAGTGAATGGAACACCAGCCGCTGGAGCAGTTGTTGTCTTTGCCGCAGGCCAATCCGTTGGCGGAGAGTGGACAGCAGATGGTACGTATGGACACGTAGCCTATGTAGAATCTTATGATCCTGCAAGCAACACCATTACGATCTCTCAAGGTGGAATGGGCTTCCCTTCACCTACAGGACCAAACACAGCAACAATGAATGCATCCGGTTATACTTACATTCATCGTTAATCAATAGATTTAACCACTAATGATTCGTCATTAGTGGTTTTTTTGTATCTGCAAATAGCGGACGCTGCTCCAACTATTCCAACTGACAGTTGGGCTTCAATGCTCTACTGTTGTTAAAATTTATGTAAAAAAGCCTTCCGCGCTTGAATAAAACAATTGAATTGGAGCAATTGACACGAGCTTCCAGGGTTGACGATCGCTGCAATTTCAATTATTGGACAAATGTTGTGACGAAATTATTCCGTCTAATTCTAATCCCATGGGAAATCTTTGCATCTACGTTTTTAAGATCATAGAAGAAGACAAGTAAGATTGTCACAAAGGGATGCGGATCAACGAAGAAGAGTCGGAGGTTGAAGGGACAAGTCAAAAAGGCTTAGGGTAAATAAAGTGAAACTTCATTTATCCTAAGCCTGGGCAGATGCATTTGCTCAAATAGATAAAAAGGTACTTTTTTCTAAAAAAACTTAGTTGTTAAGTGCTGGATCTGGCAGTAGTTTTATTCTGGGCTTTATTCAAGAATCAATGGTTTTCGGATTAGAAAAAGGCACTAAGTTCTTTTTTATAAGTAACCAGCATACTTTCCATGCCACGGGACAGCAGTGTATACAATATTCGCTTGTCTTGTGTTGTATAGAATTGTTCGTTTGAAACGTCATAAAGAATGACATGATCAAATTCTCTTCCTTTAGCGATGTCAATCGAATAAACAGGAAAGGGGAGTTGATTTGTCTGTCCTTTGAGATATTCTTCCAAAAAAGCAGCCTCCTTATGGCTCTTTGTCAGTATCGTATATTGCCTTCCCTTTTTTATGAAAGGTGTGATAGTTGCCAGCCATTCCAACTCGTTTTCAAAACGAATAAATCGAGGAGGCTCTCCGGCCGGGCGAACAGGCATGATCGACATAGTTGTATGGTTGGCAAGCTTTGCAAACAATTTAGTAATTTCACCACTGGAACGGTAGCTAGTTCGTAAGTCATAGCGTGTGACTGATCGATTGTTAGCCTCAAAGATTTCTTGAATCTCTCTAAAATCAATCGCAGAATTAAAAATTGCTTGATTTTCATCCCCAACCATGGTGAAGGCTGCTCGGGGAAATAGTGTCAATAACAGCGTACACTGAGCGGGTGTATAATCTTGGATTTCATCGATCAGCAAAAAAGCCAGCGAGGGTACAGGAAGTTTCTCGATAAATAGGTGTCGGTTGAATAAACGAATTACTGCTTCATCTAACGTGATAGTAGAATGTTTCAGATAAGGCTGTTGGGTGAACGCCGTATAATAGTGTTCTAAAAATTGATCCTCATCGATCCAGCTATTCTGTTTCAATTGTTCATCAACGACTTGATACCTCGTTCGCAATAATTGTTCAGTATACTTTTGAATACTGGAGGGAGAGTCGTCTTCGATCAAATGACCAAAGTATCGTTGCTGCTGCTGTTCAGAAAGTGCTAATACTTGATCTTGCAAGTGGTTCTTTTTGGCATTTCTGATCAATTGTGACTCCCACTCACTTATTAATCGTTTCTTGGTTGCTTGCAATCGCTCGATCATAGGGAGTTGTGGTGTAGATTGATAGATTGACTGAATCTTTTCTTTGGCTATAACGACTTTACCCTTTCGAAGGATTGAGTGAAACGAAGGTTCGATCAGGGCTGTCTTGCTGGCTGATTCTTGCAGAAAGGCCACAAACTCATTGCTGCGGAGCGTTTCTGTTTGAAAAGAAGTAGGTTCTTGTAAACGGGAAAAATAGGCTTCCTCATTTTCTAAAGGAACTGTATTTGCTTCTTGCAGCAAATACGAGCAAAATTGACGAATCGTCTGATTTAAAGGATTCTTTTCACCTAATGAAGGCAAGACATCTGAGATATAGTGGATAAAATCTTGATTGGGTGAAAGGATCAGTACATTGTCAGATGTGATCTGACTACGGTATTGATACAATAAATAAGCGACCCGTTGCATAATAACTGAGGTTTTTCCACTACCGGCTACTCCATTGACCAATAAGGTTTGACTTGATTGGTCACGAATGACTGCATTCTGCTCTCTTTGGATGGATGCTGTGATGTCGCGCATTTTTTTGCCGTCGTTCTTTTCTAGTGCGGTCAATAAGACATCATCTTGGATCGCGACAGAAGTATCGAAAAAGCGGATCAGTTTATCATGAGCGACAATTAATTGCCGTCTATTTTTAATAGATACAGCAATTTCATGTTCATTGACTTGGTAAGAAGAATCCCCTAACGTATTGTTATAAAAAAGCTCAGCGATTGGAGAGCGCCAATCATAGACTAAGTTATGACTATCTTCATCTGCAAAGCCGCTGATGCCAATATAAAAGGATTCAGCGGATTCACCATCAAGAAAGTCAACGACTATTTTCCCGAAATAGGGTGACTGGAGCAAACGTTCTACGGCTGCCAGTTCTTTTTCGGCTGTTTGCAAACTCAGATTCATTTGGTCAATTTCACGATTTTTGCTCTCAATGGCAGCATAAGTTTCCAGACTGTCTGACAAGTTATCAAAATTGAGTCGAATATCCGTGCCAATTGTTTGGAGGTCTTGCAAATGGCTTGCGTAGCCTTTATCCAGAAAAGAGCGTAGGGCTTTTTTTCGAGTGACCAATTTTTGATAAACAAAAGATAAATGACGTTTCTCTAATATGCGTTGCTTTTCCATCTGTTTTCACATCCATTTCCCAGAGTATGTTTCATTATACGAGGTGGCGGCAAAAATACTAGTCTGTTTTTTACTCGTTTTTTCCTGTATAATAACTATAGGGAAAAGAATTGCTGATAGAATTATTAATCAGCAATTCTTTTTTTTTTTTAAATAATAAAGGCTAACTCCATACTTAGCTAACGGGAGACTGTAGTTTTCAGCAAAGTAAATTGACTTTTGGTCTATTCGCCTACTGTTCTTTGATTCATGTTCAAAAAAACAAACTCTTTCTGCTTGTATTTCTATGTGTAACAACTATACTGATAACAAGCAGAAAATGCAATTTAATGAGTAGCGGAGGAATGTCAGTATGTCATTACTATTATCGCCAGTTGAACTGGCGGGGTTATCGTTAGAGAATCGTGTTGTCCTTTCACCAATGTGCATGTATGAAGTGAAAAAAGAGGATGGGATTGCCACGCCATTTCACTTTGTTCACTATGGTGCTCGTGCATTAAGTAAAGTTGGCTTGCTGATCATTGAGTCAACTGCTGTGGAAGCAGATGGACGAATCACCAAGAATGATCTTGGTTTATGGAATGAAGCGCAACAAGTTGAGTTATCAAAACTCGTTGCATTGCTTCATGGTTTCGGTAGCAAAGTGGGGCTTCAGTTGAACCATGCTGGGCGCAAAGCAGCGGATGCAGGTTACCCAATAGCACCTAGCGCCGTTCGCTTTAACGAAAGCTATGCTGTTCCTCACGAAATGACGCTTGCTGAAATCAATCGTGTCCAAGAATCCTTTGTGGCAGCAGCCAAACGTGCGCAAGCTGCTGGCGTAGACATGATTGAATTGCACGGAGCTCACGGATATTTGATTGATCAATTTCTCTCACCAATCGTGAATCAGCGGACAGATGAATATGGCGGATCATTAGCAAGCCGCTATCGTTTCGTCAAAGAAATTGTTCAAGCGGTTCGAGCTGTCTTTGATGGGTCACTTTGGATGCGGTTGTCGTTAACCGATTATGAAACAGAGGATAAACAAAATTCAATCACAGAATGGCAACAAATTGGACAGTGGCTTGAAGCAGATGGGATTGATTGTTTAGATATCTCTACGGGCGGTTTGTTAGATAGAAAGCCAACGATCCCGGTTTATGAAGGGTATCAAACACCTTTTGCAACAGCTATGAAAGCAGCTGTTAAGATCCCAGTGGCTACCGTTGGGATGCTGGATAACCCTAATTTATGTGAACACATTCTGCAAACCAAGCAAGCGGATTTAATTTTACAAGGACGAGCGTTGATTAGAAATATTCACTGGTTGGCAGATGCCGCTACCCAGCTCCACGATCGCTCATTTCAACCTTATAATGATTCCTATGGGCGAGGAATCAAAAGATAATCGAAAACACAGTATGTTTACACGTACTGTGTTTTTATTTTTTTAACTAGTATGCTTTACATACTAGATGCTTTTTGATATACTCAAATCAACTAATAGGTAAAACATACTAGTAGGAGATGATTCGTGGAGGTGAATGTCGTGAGAGAAACGCAACTGTTAAAGGGCGTCTTAGATGGATGTGTCTTGCAGATTATTTCAAAAAAAGAAATTTATGGGTACGAGCTTGTACAAGAATTGAGAGGATATGGTTTTGAAACGATCGTTGGCGGTACCGTCTATCCACTGCTCCAAAAATTGGAAAAGCAGCATCTGATTAAATCAGAACTAAAAAAATCACCAGATGGACCCGATAGGAAGTATTTTTCATTGACCGAAGCTGGAGAAGAGTATCTAGTCAATTTTAAACAGCATTGGGAAAGCTTAGTAAACAAAGTAGCAGGAATAATGGAGGAGTGAGAAAATGAATAAGAAAAAACAACTAGCTTATTACCGAGACAAAACAAATGAGATTTCAAAACAACTGTCAGCAAGCAATCAGAAATATTTTGAAGATTTGAGAGAGTATTTACTTTTTTCTAGCCTGTTTCAAGATGAATATGCTGTGGTTGCTCAAGTCTATGAGATAGCCAATGATTTACTTGAAGCCCAAAATCATGGTGAAACAGCAGAAGAATATTTTGGGAAAAATCCTAAAGAAATGGCAGATGAGCTGTTGCGTAACACACCTAAAAGCCGTTTGATCGATCAGTTGAATTTGATTTATATTATGGTCGGCGTCTCATGGCTGGTCAAACTGTTTAATGACTTTTCTTCTGATAGTGTCTTGCAGTTAAATCTTTATTCTTATGTGACAACTGCTGTTTTTTCAGTCGTTTTGGTCATCCTCTTTTTCTTTGGGGTGCAAAAAACGATTTATTTAAAGCAAGGTTTTTTTCAGAGTAAGTTAAAGAAATTTCTGGTTTTGTGGGTGATAGCGATGGTCTGGATTGGTGGTTTGGTTTTACTGAATCTATATACCCCTAACCTTTTTGTGGTGACGTTATCTTATCCAATGGATATGGTGCTAATGTTGGTGCTATTAGTCGCTGCCTGCGCCTTGATTTTCTTGCGCAAGGAAAAAGACTTTTATCCCGTCGCCTTTATGCTAACGATTTTCGTTATACTTGGAATCCTTCAACGATGGGCCTCCAAAGAGAATTTGACAAATGATAATCGGTTTAAAGGGCTGTTGATTGCATTGCTTGTGGCAGCTTTTGCTGTTTATATCCTTTGGACCAGACGTTCTGCAAAAGATAAGTAAGCCGTGATCGAGAATACGAACAGAAAAATCGTAGATCTTACAATCCTGGATTGGTGAAAACGTCATAACCCATCTTTTATGCCATTCATGCTACACTAGTTATAGCTGAATGGAGGGAATGTATGGCGATTACAACAGATCTTTTTTTTCATGGCAATACGAAGAAAGCTGCATTTTTTGAAGGATGGTATTTCAAACATCAAATTGGGGATGAGGTGTATGCATTTATTCCGGGGCTATCGATTGAATCGGATGGAAGAAAACAGCCATTTATTCAAGTGATCAGCCATGAAGGCTCTCATTATTTTCCTTTTAGTGAAGCGGAATTTTCAGCTGCTGAAGATCAGTTATTAATTAAGATCGGGGAGAATCACTTTAGCGAACAGGGAATTTCGTTATCATTAGAGAGTGCGGAATTATCAGTTAAAGGCACATTGACCTACGGTGCCTTTCATCCAATATCTCGGAGTCGCTATGCCCCAAGTATTATGGGGCCATTTTCCTACCTTTCATTTATGGAATGCTACCATGGTATTTTAAGTATGGCTCATAGCCTCTCGGGAACTTTGCTATGGAATGAGCAGTCACTTGATTTCTCTGAAGGAATCGGGTATCTCGAAAAAGACTGGGGAACATCGTTTCCCGCTGCCTATCTTTGGGCGCAATGCAATCAATTTGAAGCGCCTGATGTCCGATTCTTTTTCTCAGCAGCAGACATTCCTTTTTTAGGAACGGCTTTTTTAGGGATTATTTCAGTCTTACAAATAGGGGATAAAGAATATCGCTTGGCAACGTATTATGGTGCCCGCTTAGATTCTGTGACTCGCAAACAAGGTCGATTAGTGATTATTGTTAGGCAAAAAGGGCTTGAACTAACGATTGAAGTTGCAGAAAAAGAGGGCCATTCCTTGATGGCACCAACGGATGGTGTGATGAATCGAATTATTCGGGAAAGTGCCAGTACGGAGATTTTGCTGACGTTGATAGAAAATGGCCAGACGATTTTCCGACAAACGGGTTTCTCTACCGGTTTTGAAGAATCCGGCATCGTTCGTGGATATACCTATTAAGAATAAAGAGTGAATCCGCTGACATCATGTCAGCGGATTTTGCTATAATGGAATTATCCTAATTTTGGAGGCGGGTAAATGAAAATAAAAAAAGAGTCGTTGTTTGAGTTGAAAAGTGTGGCACAGCCAGTAGTTGCTGGTGAGCGCATATTCTATCTTGAGAATACAGTCAATGAGGAAAAGAATTGCTATGAATCGGAGATATTCAGTGTTGATCGAGTGACAAAAGAATCTCAGGTATGGGGCAACCAATTAAAAAATAGTACCGAGCTAAAAGTTTCTCCCGATGAAAAATGGCTGAGCTTTCTGTCGACAGAGAAAGAAACAGAAAAAAATCAACTAATGATTATGCCGTTAAACGGTGGACGAGCTTCTGTCTTAGTAGCAGAGCAGGGAATCAGCAATTATTTTTGGACAGACGATGCTACAGCGGTCTATTATCAAGTCTCAGCAGATAAATCAAAAGAACGAGTGGATGACTCTGAGAAAAAATACGATACGTCAAAAGAAAAAGCTGCTGAAAACGATTTTCCTAAAATAAAAATGACGACCAAATTAGGCTATCAAGCAGATGGTGCGGGCTTTTTATCTGAGAAAATCACGCGCGTAAAGAAAGTCTTATTAACGACGAAAGAATCAGCAACTATTTTTGAAACAGATCTGGAAATCCATCTTGAAGCAATCATGGAAAAAGAGCAAGGTCTACTCTATACCGCAGAGACGAAACCCGAACGAGAATGGCATTATGGAAGTATGCTGTATGCGTATGATCTGACAACGAATCAGCATCACTCATTTGAATCTGATCTGCCTGAAGGGACTTATTCTTTTGCTGCTTTATCTGGCAACCAATTGCTGCTTTTGGGGAATGACCTAACCTATGGATTTGTTACCCAGGAAGATCTTTATCTCATGGACCTTGAAACAAAGGAAGTAGTCAACCTCTCAAATGAACAAGACCTTGCCATCGGCAATACGATCATCGGTGATTTTCAACAAAAAAATCGTGGTGTTTCAGTAACCTGGATCAACAAACAACAGTTTATCGTACCAGTGACTACTCATGGAAAATTGCAATTGTACCGTGTCGATACGAAAGGACAATGGACATTACTATTTGACCAATTAATGGATATCACTGATGCAGCAAAGATTGATGAAACCCACTTAGCAATCACTTATTCGACACCAACGATCCCAAGTCGACTAGCGGTGCTTGACTTAACTAGTGGCGAGCTAGAACTAGTAGCTGATCCGAATGAAGCTCTGATGAATGACCTGTCGATCAGTGAACCGCAGCGTTTTTGGTATGAGGGAGCAGATGGTTGGCAAATCCAAGGATGGTATCTACCACCGATCGAGACCAGTCAAGAGCACCCTGCGATTTTATATATTCACGGTGGACCGCAAGTTTGCTATGGGGAGACGTTCTTTCACGAAATGCAAGTTCATGCAGCCAATGGTTACGGAGTGATTTTGCTGAATCCTCGCGGTGGGCAAGGCTATGGTCAGGAGTTTGTTCGCTCGATCCTAGGAGATTATGGCAATAAAGATTACCAAGACTTGCTCTTAGGTGTGGAGGACGTGCTTAATCATCATCCAGAGATCGATCCCCAAAAAATTCATGTCGTTGGCGGTAGTTATGGGGGCTTTATGACCAATTGGATCGTAGGGCACACGGATCGTTTCTGCTCTGCCGTCACACAGCGGTCGATCTCCAATTGGATCAGTTTCTATGGAACCAGCGACATTGGACCATTTTTCGTAAAATATCAGTTGCTGCATGACCTAGATGAGTCTAAGACACTCTGGGAAATGTCACCATTAGCGTATGCAGATCATGTCAGCACACCAACGCTTGTTTTACATGGTGAAAATGATCTGCGTTGTCCGCAAGAACAAGGACAACAATTTTATACGGCATTAAAACGGAATGACATTGACACGAAATTGATCCTCTTTCCGCATTCTAGTCATGGCCTTTCTCGCAGCGGGTTGCCCAATTTACGCCTTGAACGGTTGTCGGCTATCACGGAATGGATGAAGACACACGAATAATAAAAAACAAGATACCAGTAAAGTATTGGATAATTACTAGAACAATTTTTAAGAAGTTGTTCTAAAATACCAGCTTGCGGGTATCTTATTTTTTTTGTTAAATCAAAGTTTTTAAAGAGAGAAACAGCTATTTTTATTTCTGGTATTTTATTAAATAGAATTTTTTTCAGAAACGATCAACGACTCATATGAAACATCTTTCATTTATAAAATAACAAAAATATAAAAAAACTTCTTGAATCTTCTACTTTTCTATGATAAGGTTTAAAACGTAATCGTTACGTTTTGTTTTTGAAGAGATTTTTGGAAGGAGTTTGAGGATGCGAAATAATATTATATTGGAATGTGTAGAAACCGGAGAACGACTCTATCTGACTAGCAAAAATCAGCGCAACACACCCTATCGATTGGAATTAAAAAAATATTCACCAAAACTACGGCGAAAAGCAATTTTTCGTGAAATAAAGAAGTGAGTAAAGAATACAGATGAATCTTAAAGAGAGAAGTAGGACGATAAAGGAGGAAAAATGATTGGAAAAAACAGATCTGGCAAGTGCTTATCGCCGCTTGAAAAGTCCAAATATCAAGACTCGCAAGCGTGCGCTAAAAATTATCCATGAATACAAGCGGAACAAGAAAAAAATTAGCTAACGAAACTATTTTTCCAAGAAAGGATTAAAAATGGCAGTACCAGCTAGAAAAACTTCAAAGGCAAAGAAAAACCGGCGGCGGAGAAATCAACAATTGAAGAAGCCAGCCATCCATTTTGACAGTACCAGTGGGAATTATACACGAAGTCACCATGTGTCATTAAAGGAATATCTTTTGAAGAAACCGATCATAACGAAAGCAAATGACTGAAAGGAAGTAGAGAATAATGATGATCCAATATCCATCATTGGTTGAAGAGGCTTATTGCTACCAAAAGAAAGTTGATCCGACAGTCACTAAAGCAGAAATTTTTCAGCTGTTATATCACAAAGGATTGATTGGGCCAAAGGGTGAACCAACCAAAGAAGCATTAGATTCAGGTTACGTAAAGGATTATACAGAGTCCATGGACCTGACATACACTGACTTCTTGATTCTTTATCCAGTATTTGCCAGGTTTTCGGCTGACCATTTCAAAAAGATCGACCATTTCTGGGAAATGGATCGAACACTGCAAGAAAGGATTTTAGGTGAAGTAGAAATGAATCAGTTTACAGAGGATGAATTGATTGATTTATCGGCTTATTTTGAAGACCGTAGATTATCAGAACCAACTATCGAATAGAAAGATCAATTGAAAAAAGCTTTTTTTCAATAGAAGATATGCAAATACTTTAACAAAAAAACGGTGTTGTTTTCCATCCGAAAAATAGTCCTTCCTACTTTCGTTTTTCTTTTGGAGATATTAAAACTGGGAAAAACAAAGCAAATCAATTTGGTTTTTAAATAGAAGTTGCTACAATAAGATTCAGGAGGGGAAGTACAATGAAAAAAATTGAAGATGTGAAAGAAACTGAGGTGCTTGCCAAAGCCTATATCGCTGTAAAAGGGTATCAAGACCAAATCAATGTTTCAGGGGATGAAGTAAGTTTTTCCGGAGAAGTCGACAGTGGTAAGCATGATGGGGTACCAAGCAAATTACCCGATACAGAAGATGAAATCAAACAAGCAATCGATCAAATGATTGAAACCATTAAAAAAGAAACGATTTAAGTAGCCACAGCTGACAATGATGCAAAAACAGGAAGCATCCATTGAAACGCATGATGAGCACAACCAATCATTTATGATTTTAATTGTATTCAATAAAAAGGCATTGGCAAAATCAGGTGATTTTTGCCAATGCCTTTTTATTCAATTATTGAAATCAGCAAAGGACATAACTAGACGACTAGCTGTTTTAAAGAAAAAACAGTAAAAAAAGAAAGAGGTGATACGAATGAGGCTGCTAGATTCTTTTATTCGTTTATTAAAACCCTTTGATTACCTCCTCTTTGCTGCATTGATTGTAGGATCTTTTCTGCCATTCTTTTTCTCTGCACAAGCTGCGGAGAATACAGGTGATCGTTACGCGATCGTTCGAATCAACGGGCAAGAGGTTGACCGATTCAATCTCGAACAAATTGAATCATTGACAAAAACGTATGCTCCGTCTGGAAAACAATATAATATTATCGAAATAAATAACGGAAAAATTCGTGTGAAAGAAGACAATAGTCCAGATCAGATTGCTGTTAAAACTGGCTGGATCTCTCAAAATGGACAAACCAGTATTTGTTTACCTCATAAATTAGTGATCGAGATCTATCAGGCAGGAAGCGATGACTATTATATTTACTGATTGAGACCGTCTGGATTGAATAGTATTTATCGTAGAAGCAGTTGAAAAGTGCTCTTGCCAGTCATTCTAAACAAGAGTTAGTTCTGCCTTTTTGAATGATCAGCAACTCGTCTTTGTTCTTCTAAAAAATAGTTGAATGTTTCGTCATTGTTTCCGGTAATATCGATGGTGCCTCTATTGATTTTAACGAGTGCACCATTCGCACCGCCGGATCCGGTATCGACCATGGGGTGCCACCCTTTATGAGGATCTTTTCCTCTTTCACGTAATTCAAAGTTCTTTTTTCTTAAAATCAGTTTTTTTTGCTCTTTTTTCTTTTGGTGATTTTCAATGGAGTTCTTGATGATTTTCATGAGAATACGCCCTTTCACGATGTGTTGTCGGCCTTTTGATCCTATATAGCTTTATTGTAATGTTTTTTTGCTTTAAATACAATAAAACACCTTCTCAATTCAGTTGAGAAGGTGTTTTGCCTTTTACGAATTGCATCAATAGATTTTTTTTGTAAAATATTTCAAAATCAGTGGGGAGATCAGTGTGCTCAATAAAACCACAATTACTAAGGGTGAATAAAGAGCAGGTGTGATCAAGTTATTTTGTTGTCCGATTTGTAAAATGATCAGAGCCATTTCGCCGCGAGATATCATCCCTGCACCAACCATCCAAGCACTATTGTTGGAGAACTGAGCGATTTTTCCGCCAGCAAAGCCTCCGACAAGTTTAGTCAAAATAGCTACTACCGTAAAGGCTAAGATAAAGAGTAATTGCTCATTCAACAAAGAAAAGTCTACTTCTAAGCCGACACTAACAAAGAATACTGGAATAAACACGGCATATCCCAATGCTTCTACACTGTGTTCCACTTCTTCTTTGACTTTTGTTTGGCTAACAGCGATCCCGGCAAAGAAAGCACCAATCACAGAGCTCAAACCGACTAAGTCAGCAAGATAAGCCATACCTAAACAGATGATCAGAGACATGATGATGACTGAGGCATTGGCAAAGAGCTTTTCTGCTAAAGAAAGTAAGAACGGCGCAATCCATTTAACAAGTAAGAAGATCAAAACAAAATAAATAAGTTCTACAAATAGTGTGACAGGCAAAGGGGTGCTTTGCGTACCCGAACCTCCCAAAAAGGAAAGGCTGAGGCTCAATACCAAAACAACCAAAATATCGTCGACAACTGAGGCGCCTAGAATCGTCGAACCCTCTTTGGTATTAACAACATTTAGTTCTTTGAGTACCTCGACAGAGATGCTGACAGAAGTTGCTGCTAGAACAATACCAAAAAAGAAGGCTTCCGTTCCGCTGCTTTGAAATCCGATACCTGTGAGATAGCCGAATAACATCGGGAAGAGGATCCCCAAGATCGCTACAAACATTCCAGGGCGAAAATAGCGTTTCAGTAAAGAAATATCACTTTCTAAACCAGCTAAAAACATTAGCAAAATAACACCGATCTCAGAAAAATCGTGTACTAAAATGTCTGGATGTACCCAATTAAGTCCTGCACCTCCTAATAAAACACCAGCCAACAATTGCCCAATTACAGCAGGGACGCCCATCCGTCTTGCTATATGAGAGAAAAGAGTTGTTGTGAGGAGGATTAGGCATAAGATACCCACAAATTCCATTAAATTCATCCTTCTTTCTTTCAAATAATCATTTTTAGTATAGCATGTAACCAGCAATCTTGGTGTAAGTAAGCATTGTTTGCTGATTTTCAAGTTGAAAGAGAAGAAAAATTGATCAAAGGCAGCAGAGAGTTCTTTTTATAACACTCTGCTGCCTGTCAAAAATGATTTTGTTTTAGTTTTTTGTCAGTGGTCATTTAACCAGATATTTAAACGGGAAAAAACCATTTGGACTTGGTCATCATCTGTTTCTTTCAGGAAGTCATGCGGCAGGTCATAAACAGCTATAAATTTACTATCTGGAATTTTCTTTAATGCCTTACTATAGCGAAATGGGACTTCTTCATCGGTACTGCTGGCTGTACTAAAAACAGGAGGAAAGAGTTGTAGCTCTTCCGCTGGGAGCGCATAATCCGTCAACTGATTGGAGGAAATGCCATATACCTCAGTCAATTTTTGTTGCTGAAGTGCATAAATATAAAAGAGATAACGCTGAAACTGGGGATCATCCCATACTTTCTCTGTTAACTCGATTTTTGGCAGAAGGGACTCAGACAATGGTGGTTGAGTCGTCTGACGAGAAGTTTCAATGAAAGCTAAGTCTGTATAGCCATAAAAGTTAATTAGGCTTTCGGGCATTGGCAGTTTTTCAGCAAAAATTTTTTTCGTCAGTGCCATCATCAAATACCCACCCGCTGAACGACCGCAGATTCGATAAGGGTGCTCCTTGATTACTTTCGCTTTTAATTCCAAGAAATTCTCCCAGGTAGCGGCAATAATTTCAGAAAGTGAACTGTTTGGTGCCAACAAATAGTCCATAGATAGGATCGTATAGTTGTGTTCATGAAACAATTCGATCAATGGTTTGGGAATATCCTGCCGACTGCCGTAAACGAATCCGCCACCATGCAAGTAAATCAGATAGCTCTCTTGCTCAATGGAATCAGCAGGGTAAAGACTAACTGAGGCACCGGTAGATAATAAAAAGTCTGTTTTCATTTATAAACGACTCCTTTTCTTCAATTCTAATAAATACGTACCGATTTCATAATTGACCAATTGGATAGGATTTGTCAAATCAATCTCCAGCAACTGCTCGATTTTGTTGAGACGATAGCGAATCGTTTTCGAATGCAGAAAAAGAGCCTCGGCAGTTTTCTTGTAATTGCGGTTGCTGATAAAAAAAGTATAGAAAGTAGCGAATAATTCCTCGTCTTCTTCTGACATTTGGTACAACTTTGGGGGAATGCTTTGCTGCAGTCGTTCCAACTGATTTTCTTTGATAAAGGAGCTAAAGATTCCTAAATCACTGTAAGTTAAGATCGGTCCTAGATAGAACTGGCGGTTGAAGCGAATGGCATCGAGACATTGGGGCAAGATTTCCTTGATATGTTCTTTAGTGAAGACTTCGCTGACTGCTAAGCAAGCAGATTCTTCTGATAAGAGAGAGACTTCAAATTGTTTTTCCAAGTTCTTTTTACTGATTTCTTGGGCTAGCTGCTGAAAATTATACAGGACGACTAAATAATTATGATGCTCAAAAAACACATGGGCAGTTTTCAATGCCCGTAATTTGTGCAGGACAGCTATTTTTCTTTGCTTATCTTTAAAGGTATTGGAGGCAAAAGCAATTCCTTGGTAGTAATCATAACGATCTAATTGTGCCTCTTGCAGCAATGCAGCTAATTCTTCGGAATTATTCGGTGTACTTTGCAAAATGGCTTCGGCCAGATTATTCATCCGATTATAGCGCTCTTTTTTTAGAAGATATTCCATTTGCAGCCGTTCGTAAATAACGTCTACGACATTCTCGATAATCATGACCTTTGCTTCGGGGATCTGAGAATCTTTTTGATAAACGATCAATGTACATAAGTCATTGAATGGGTTGATGATATCCACTTTGATTGCAGTGACATACTGATTGTTCTCATGAGAAAAAAGCTCTAGATATTCATAATGATTTTTTGTGAATTCGATGGTTTTCATTGGTTCACTCTTTGTGACTACATAATTCTTAAAGGATTGACCGATCGCAACTTGAACATCCAAATGGGGGATCCGTAATGAACAAGGTTTTTCGATCAACTGATAAAACTCTTGCATGATCTGCTCAAAGGACGAATGGTTGCGTTCAACCTTCATGAAACGCTGACGGACCTCATAGTAGGTTCGCAAGAGATGTGTTTGGTGATTCAAAAGCGGTTCATAAACAGCCAACATGATTGCTTCGTAACTAACATCTTGCTGTACTTTGATCAATGGGATCTGATAATCAAAACTAAGACCAATGATCCATTCAGGAATCATTGGAATCAGGCGATCGACTTTGACGACTAACCCACTGACCCCAATCTGCTGCATCTTTTCAAAAAAAACACGCAACTGATCCATAGAAAGATCCGTGAAGGCATAGAATGAAGTCAAGATCAACTGATCTTTCTTACTCCATTTTTCAATATCGATGGCTTCAAGCACCATGACAGAGGCCACCGGATTTGTTAAACCAATCGTGCCAGTCAGTGTCTTGCTATCTTTGAAAAGCGGCAGCTCAATCAATTCTTTTAATTGCATAAGATTCTCCTTTTTCCCCTTTTGGATAAAAAGTATAGCATTTTTTTAGACTTTTATCCAATGAAAACGCAAACAAGTCGCGTTAGAATAAAAATATAAGAAAAGGAGGAGAACAAATGTTAAACACAGTGATCTTAAAGAACAACTATCAAGATTCGATCAATCTCATGTTGTTGACGAATACGATCAATGATCTTGATGGCGTGACAATGAGTCAGATCATGATGGGGACAGATGCAAACAAAGATATTTTAAATAACACTGGCTTGCTGACGCCTGAAGCAGAAGCTGCTTCCCCGAATGACATGATGATCGTTGTCGACAGTGAAGACGAGCAAATCATGGAGGAAGTTTTACCGGCGATCGATACCTTTCTAGCTGATCTTTCCGCTAAAGGTGACGACAAAGAGAAACCTGCTGCAGCTTCTTGGCAAGAAGCACTGACTGCTTTGCCGGATGCCAATGTGGCGTTGTTCAGTATTCCGGGAGAATATGGCGCAGCCGAGATGGAAAAGGCTTTGAAGAATGGTCTGCATGTTTTTTCTTTTACGGACAATGTAGCTATTGAAGATGAAGTTCGCTTAAAGAAATTAGCGCATGAAAAAGGACTATTAATGATGGGACCAGATTGCGGAACAGGGATTATCTCTAGTATCCCGATTGCCTTCACTAATGTGGTTTCACCTGGAAATATTGGTGTAGTTGGTGCATCAGGGACAGGGATCCAAGAAGTCACAACGATCATCGATCGTCTAGGTGGCGGGGTAGTACATGCAATCGGAACTGGTGGACGTGATCTCAGTGATAAGGTGGGAGCCATCACTGTGAAAGATGCGATCGTCGCTCTGGAAAATCATGAACCAACCGATGTGATTTGTGTCATCTCGAAGCCACCTGCAAAAGAAGTGCGGGATGAAGTCGTTCAATTGCTGCAAAGTATCAGCAAGCCAGTCGTTGCTATTTTCTTAGGTGAAAAACCTGAAGCCCATGAAGGAAAAGTTTACTTGGCACACACATTGGAAGAAACTGCACAAATCGCTGTTGATTTAGCAAATGAAGAAGCTGTCAAACGGAATTATTTTACAAAATTGGACAAACCAAACGTATCCACTTTAGACAAAGACAAAGTTGTTAAAGGCCTTTATTCTGGCGGCACACTAGCTGCTGAAGCGGGCATGTTGATTTCGGAAGCGTTGAACTTAGAAGGTTTAGTCAAGCAAGAAGGATATATTTTGCATTCTCACGGCTACGATGTGATCGATTTAGGCGATGATATTTATACGCAAGGAAAACCTCATCCAATGATCGATCCAGAGGTACGGATTCAAAAAATCGAAGAGTATGCAGAGGATGAACAAACAGGAATTATTTTGTTCGACGTGGTTTTAGGTTACGGTGCACATGAAGATATGGTCGGAGCATTGCTACCTGCCATCGAAGCAGCACAAACAACAGCTAAAACAGCTGGGCGTGATCTTTACTTCGTGGCTACAGTCTGCGGAACCACGAAAGATCCGCAAAATTATCAAGATGCAGTCGATCGCTTGAAAGCAGCGGGGGTTTATGTAGCAGAAAGCAACGCGAAAGCTGTTCAATTAGCACTCTTGTTAAAAGGTGTCGAAATGTCAGAAGCAGATAAAGCGGTGGAAGACTACACGGGGACAACGATTGATGTACCAACGGTTAGTGAGCAAGTGATGGAATTATTGACAACAAAACCGCGAATCATCAATGTCGGCTTACAAAGTTTTAATGAATCGATCTTGCAATATGGTGGACAAACGGAGCAATTTAACTGGCGTCCTAGAGCGAGCGGCAATAAAAAAATGATTCGCATTCTGGATGCACTGGAAGATTTTGAGGATCAAATTGCAGCGGACAACCAAGAAGTGACAGACAAAATCAAGAATGCTCAACCTTTCTTGATCGATGTGGTACCTGCTAAAACAGTCATTGCTGAACTAAATGAGCAGCAAAAAACGTTATTACATGCTGGACCTCCAATCGAGTGGTCAGAAATGACTGGACCGATGCAAGGTTCTTGTATTGGCGCGGCGTTATTTGAACGGTGGGCAACGAATGAAGAAGAAGCACGCCGGTTGTTGGAAAGCGGAGAAGTTCGTTTCATGCCTTGTCATCATGTACAAGCTGTTGGCCCGATGGGTGGAATCACTTCTGCAAACATGCCTGTCTTTGTGGTTGAAAATCGTCTGACAGGAAATCGTGCTTACTGTATTTTGAACGAGGGTATCGGCAAAGTGTTACGTTTTGGTGCTTATTCCCAAGAAGTCATTGATCGCTTGGATTGGATCAAAGATGTTTTAGGACCGACGATCGCTAAAGCATTGCAGTTGACAGAAGAAGGCATCAATTTGAATGTCTTGATCGCGCGTTCGATCACGATGGGGGATGAATTCCACCAACGAAACATTGCGGCCTCATTGAACTTCTTGAAAGAAATTTCGCCACTAATCATTCAAACAGATATTCCGGAAGATCAAAAGTACGAAGTTATCAAGTTCTTAGCAGATACTGATCAATTCTTCTTGAACATCATGATGGCTACCGGTAAGGCCATCGTTGACGGTGCTCGTTCAGAAACAAAAGGGACAGTAGTGACAACGATGACCCGTAACGGTGTCAATTTTGGGATTCGTATCGCAGAAACAGAGGACGAATGGCACATTGCCCCGGTCAATACGCCAAAAGGTCTGTACTTTACCGGCTTTACTGAAGCAGACGGTAATCCTGATATCGGAGACAGCGCCATTACGGAAACCGTCGGTGTTGGGGCAATGGCCATGGTTGCTGCACCAGGCGTGACGCGTTTTGTCGGTGCCGGCGGTTTTGAAGATGCCTTGGAAACATCGAATGAAATGGCAAAAATTTGTCTGGGACACAATTCGACATTTTCGATCCCAACATGGGACTTCCAAGGAACATGTTTAGGAATCGACATTCGAAAAGTAGTCGAAACAGGGATCACACCAGTGATCAATACTGGAATCGCCCACAAAGAAGCTGGAGTAGGACAAGTTGGTGCGGGAACGGTTAGAGCACCTCTAGGCTGTTTTGAAAATGCTCTAACAGCTTATGCGAAGAAACTAGGGATCGACGTTGACTGAAAAAATCGTTGCGAGTGATTACCTGTCTCCGATCCAGCAATTTGGAGGAATGGGGAAAATCCATAGTGTATTTGATCGTTCATTTAATATTCAAGTCAATGAACAGTTGATCAACATCAATAATTACCGCAGCTATCTGGCAGGATTTGGGATGTATTTACCTGAAGAACAGTTTCGGGCAATCATGCCTTATGTGGAGCCGGGAAATTTAGTCAAGATACGTAGTCATAGTTTGACATTTTATAGTACCAAAGGAACGATTGTTTTGCCTTTGACAGATGTTGCTTTTGTTTCGCTGCAAGTGAAGGACCTTACCTTCACTGCAGCGGAGCGAAACAGCTTAAAAGAAATACTGACCCAGCAAAATTTAGTAGAAAAAATTGGACTTCCTTTAGAAAAACGAGCCTTAGAAATTTTTGAAGCGTTGCGGCATCCCGAGCCAGATTGGCAGCAAGTGACTGCTTATCTAATTGGCCGAGGGAAGGGATTGACACCTAGCGGAGATGATCTATTGGTTGCTTACCAAGCAATGCTTTATGCCTTTGACCAACCAGTGGAGAAGTTAGCAACTGCTCTAGCGGTTCCTTTGTCTACTACTGATGTCAGTAAAGCCTATATTTCCGCCTCTATCAAAGGTTATGTCAATTCATTGATCTATCGATTATTGACTGATTTGAAAAGCCAAGATCAGCAGCTGATCGAAAAAGATGTAAAGGATGTCATGAAAATCGGCCATTCATCGGGCATTGATCTGTGTTTTGGCATGCTGCTAGCATTGGAATCAATCACTTTAGAATAGAAAAGAGGAGAAATCATGGAATCTATCAACCAGCGACCAGCTGAAAAAGTAAGTAACAATTATTGGAAAAAAGTTGTTGCCATTTTCTTTGTGGGTTGGATCTTAATGTATGCCACAAGGACGATCTTTAATCCAATCATGGGTGTGATCGGAGAACAATTCAATTTAAGCAATACGCAACTAGGTCTAGCAAATAGTATCTTCTTCTTGACCTATGCCATCGCCCAAATTCCTTTTGGGATCGTTGGGGACAAAATCGGTCGAAAGCTAGTCATTGCCATTGGGTTTGTACTGCTGGCCGTGACCACGTATTTCAGTGGATTAGCTACGAGTTTTGTCTTGTTTTTAGTCATTCGCGCACTTGCCGGTATCGGTCAAGGTGCGTATTATGGGCCTCAATACGCGTTATCAACAGAAGCGATTCCAGATAACAAACGAACCGTTGGGAATGCGATTATCAACAGCGGAATGGCTTTTGGGACTTCTGGCGGGTATCTATTGTCAAGTAAACTTGTTTTGGATAATGGCGATCATTGGAGCAAACCATTCTTTATCATGGCGATCCCAACATTGATTCTCGGTATCTTGTTTTACACGGTATTGAAAGAGAAAGTCATCCGTCCTGAAGATGAAGAAAAAGTGGTTAAAGAAGAAGGACCAAAAGAAAAAATCTCTCTTAAACAAATTTTTTCTAATCGTAATTTAGTGGCTGCCTTTATCTTATGTTTTACTAGCATTTATGCAAATTTTGTTATCATTACATGGTTACCACAATTTTTGATCGCAGAACGTGGATTTGAAGGAGCAAGTGTTGGATTTATTGCTTCTCTCGTCCCATGGGCTTCGATTCCTGGTGCCTTGATTTTTGCTCGGTTGAACGACAAAACAGGAGCAACGAAAAAACTGGTGTATTTCTTGGTATCCCTTGCGACACTTTCAGTTTTTGCGATTGCCTTTGTTACAGACCGCACGATATTGATCGCCGTGTTGATTTTGTATGGATTGACGGGCAAGCTTGCTCTTGATCCAATCGTGGTGACATTTGTAACGAAAAATGCACCAGCCGGAGCGTTAGGCACGACGCTTAGTGCCTACAACTTCATCGGAATGTCTGGTTCGATCCTCGCGCCATATGTCACAGGATTTTTAGCAGATTCATTAGGATCAATGCAAGTCGGTTTTTACTTATCGTGTGTGTTGCTGCTGATCGGATTAGGAATATTTGCCGTATTAGCGAAGGAAAATGAGAAGGAGACAGTAAAATGAGTTTAAATGTGATCGCACTAGGCGGAAATGCCATTTTGGATAAAGACCCTAGTGATAGTGGACAAAAAGCGGTAGTTGCTCAAGCAGCCAAATATATTGCTGATTTTGTTGAAAAAGGCGAACAAGTGATTTTGTGTCATGGAAATGGCCCACAAGTCGGTAATTTGCTGCTTCAGCAAAGAGCTGCTGAAAGCGAAAAAAATCCACAGCTGAAATTGGATACCTGTGTTGCGATGACGCAAGGAAGTATCGGCTATTGGTTGCAACATGCACTAACCAATGAATTTGCCCAACGGGGTGTGCCGCAATCCGTGATTTCTTTAATCACACAAGTCAGAGTGGATAAAAACGATCCTTCTTTCCAAAAACCATCGAAACCGATTGGTCCTTTTTATGATAAAGAAGAAGCGGAAGCAGCGATGGCTAAAACCGGGGGTGTCTATCAAGAAGATGCCGGACGGGGCTACCGAAAAGTGGTTCCTTCTCCGATGCCACAAGAAATCGTCGAAAAAGACGTGATCAAGACCCTAGTCGATGCCGGTGTAATCACGATTTGTGCTGGAGGTGGTGGGGTACCTGTTTATCAAGAAAATCAGCACTATGTTGGCGTGGAAGCAGTCAATGACAAAGATTTTGCAGCCAAGGTTTTGGCAGACAATGTCCAAGCAGATCGTCTGATTATTTTAACGGGTGTTGATAATATCTACATTAACTACAATCAACCAGACCAACAAGCTCTCAAAGAAATCACTGTCGAGCAAGCAGAACAGTATATTGAAGAAGGACACTTTGCTGCTGGCAGTATGTTACCGAAGATCCAGGCAGCCATCGGCTTTGTAAACGAGGATGCGTCAAGGACAGCGATCATTACCTCAATTGAAAATTTAGCTGTACTTGATCAACAGGTAGGGACTATACTCCGCAAATAAAGAGGGGATCAAGGTGAAAATAAAAAAAATACCAATGGTCACACAAATCGTTATTGCTGTTTTGTTGGGGATCGTTTTTGGATTACTGTTTTCACAAGCGGGCGTTCACTTAAAAATCGTTGGCGATATTTTTCTACGGCTCATGCAAATGGCAATACCGGTATTGATCTTAGGGCAAATCATTCAGGCTGTTGGGGGCATTGCCCCCAAAGAATTGACACGGTTAGGTGGGAAAACAATCGCGGTCTTCGGGATTTCCTCCTTACTTGCTGCGGCTTGGGGTGTCGCAATGGCAGTTTTCTTTACCCCTGGTAAAGGGATCGATTTTTCACAAACGGCTGCTGACACTGTCCAAGCGCAAGAAATCTCACCATCGGAGACGCTGATCAATTTTATTCCTACCAATATTTTCGATGCCTTGTCAAAAGGATCGATTATTCAGATCATCGTTTTTGCCCTGTTTTTTGGGATTGCTTTAAATCGTTTTTTGCAAAAGAATCCGCAGTCGCAATTATTAACAATCATTGTTGACTTGAATGAAGTCGTGCTGACGATCATCCGCTATGTCATGATTTTAGCGCCCATCGGGATCTTTGCGCTGATTGCTTCAACGATCAGTTCTTTGGGGTTACAGATCATTTTACCTCTAGGAAAGTATCTTCTAATCTATGGGTTAGCCACACTGACGTTTCTTGCCATATGGATTGTTGCTTTGATGATCTATTGTCGCGTGAATCCATGGCGCTTGATCCAAAATATGAAAAATATGACCATTATGGCATTAGCGACTACCTCGTCCGCCATCACATTACCGGTCGCTATGGAAGAAGCCCAACATAAGCTGGGATTAAGCAGCCGTATCGCAAATCTAGTCTTACCACTAGGAATGTCTTTAAATAGTAATGGTTCTGCGATGCATATGGCGATCACAGTGATGACGATTGCCCAGATGTATCAAATGCCTTTTGATTTGATCCAAATGATTACAGTGGCTGTCACTGCAACATTCGTGTCCTTGGCGAATGCAGTTGTTCCGGGAGCTGGCCTCGTTTCACTGGCGATTGTCGTCCCTCAATTAGGACTCCCAATCGAGAGTATCGCGATTTTTGCTGGTGTAGAATGGTTTGTCGGTATGCTGCGAACGATTTTGAATGTCAATTCAGATGTTTATTCTGCGATGATCATTGCGAAATCTGCGGATGAATTGGACTATCAGATATTTAATCAATAAGAGAAAGGAGAAGTCGCTGTTGTCACTATCAGGTACTTCTCCTTTATTGTTAAAGGAGGATTCACGATGGAAGAACTAGTCACTCTTTCTATTACTCAATTGGAAGAATTGATGAAGAAAAAACTGATCGCTGCTGGGTTGCCGCAAGAAGCTGCCAGCGAAACGGCGAAACATTTAGCTATTGCAGATGCAACAGGTGTCCATTCCCACGGTGCTGTACGCATGGACTATTATGCCGAAAGGATCGCTAAAGGCGGAATCACATTGGCGCCCAAATTATCTTTTGAGAAAACCGGCCCTGCTACAGGGATTTTTCATGGCGACAATGGCATGGGACAATACGTCTGTAATGAAGCGATGAAGATTGCGATCCATCTTGCCAAAGAAGCTGGAATTGCCTATGTCGGTGTCGAACAAACCAGTCATAGTGGTACCATGGCTTATTATGTCAAAAAAGCGGCAGAAGAAGAGTTGATCGCATTAGCGATGTGTCAATCAGATCCAATGGCAGTTCCCTTTGGCGGTACCCGCAATTACTTTGGCACGAACCCAATTGCATTTGCTGCGCCACGAGCGGGACATGAACCCATTGTTTTTGATATGGCTACCACCGTTCAAGCGTGGGGCAAAATACTCGATGCCCGAGCCAAAAATCAGCCGATCCCAGAAAATTGGGCAGTGGACGAGATAGGACAACCAACCACAGATCCTACGGCCGTTAAAGGATTATTACCGATCGCTGGCGCCAAGGGCTATGGCTTGATGATGATGGTGGATATTTTAGCCGGTTCACTGTTAGGACTGCCTTTCGGGAAACATGTATCTTCTATGTATGCCGATCTCACTGAAAAAAGACGCCTAGGACAAATGTTTCTAGTCATTGATCCCAAACGCTTTACAAATCTTTCGGCATTTAAAGAACAGATGGATCAAATGGTAAATGAATTACATGAAATTCCGCCTGTAGAAGGGCAATCAGAGGTCTATTATCCAGGTGAGATCAGTCAACTACAGTTTGAGAAAGCAAAGCAAGATGGCGTACAGATTCCGCGTTCCATCTACGAGTACTTGATCAGTGAGACCATCCACCAGAATAAGTATGGAGGGCAAGATGCATTTGCGAAGTAGGTGCTGAACTATTTTATAGTGGAAAATAACGAATAGGTATACGTCTTAAAAAGAAGATAAACATACGTATTGAGGATACATATGTTCATCTTCTTTTATTCTGTGCTAGTTATCTTTGGTAGTAGCATTTTTTGCTGAATAACTAAGATAATAAAATCCAGATACGAGAACTGCACCACCTACTATATTTCCTAGATAGACAGGGATAAAATTTAAAACAAACGCTTTCCAAGTAGCTTCTCCTTCAAAGATTGCTGCGGGAATAACAAAGCAGTTAGCGACACTATGCTGGAATCCAATTGCCACGAAAATCATGACTGGAAACCAGATAGATAGAATCTTTCCTGCCGCATCTTTTGCACCGTAGCATAACCACAATGCGAGTCCAACAAACCAGTTACAGCCAATACCGGAAATGAAGGCTTGTGAAAAAGAAGTGTTTAGCTTGTGCTGCGCTATTTTTATGACCTGTTCTCTAAAGACATCAGTATGCGTCAGTCCAACAAAGTAACCAAAAAAATAGGCAACAAAAATTGCTCCAATCATGTTTGTAATTGTAATCAATACCCAGTTGCCTACAAGCTTCTGATAAGAAATCCGGTGATCGTAAAAGGCAATTGTTACAGCCATCATGTTTCCAGTGATTAATTCCCCGCCAGCTAGTAAAATGACGATTAATCCAATAGGAAAAATTGCTGATCCTAACAATGTCCCTAATCCGGAAAAGTTTGGTGGTATGGGGGCGGATACTCGGATATAAGCTAAATATCCCAAAGAAATCATAGCACCGCCAATAAAGCCTAACAAACATTTTGCTATTAGTGTTTTTTTTGTTTTGTTTGCCCCGTTTTTGATTGCTATTTCAACAATTTCTTCTGGTGCGTACATGGTTCGCTTCCTTTCAGTAGATCACTTAAAAAAGGAAGTGTGACAGAAGTATAAACTAGCCAAAAGGTATCCGTTCTCTATAATGATGAACTGTCTTTCTCTTAAGATTGTGCTGAAGACCGACTTCACCGTAAATAGTATCATGCAGTTCAGATGTTTAGTTTATTAAAAAGTACTTATATCACAGTTCCTGGGAAAAAATAATCCGTGTTTGATTTAATCAAAAAGCGCATTGATTGCGGCATCGATGCTGCTTTGTTCTGCAAGATAAGGGATAGTGATATGATCAGTCCCTTGATTCATTTTGTTATATTCAATGGACGTTTCAATTGCGTGATCATTTCGAGCCCAGCTTCTACGTGCCACTCCGCCCATCGTATCCCAGGCAATCGCTGACTTGATGATCTCGTCCACTTGTTCTGAACCATCTAGTACAAGTCCAAAACCGCCATTGATTGATTTGCCAATTCCGACACCACCACCGTTATGCAGTGCAATCAAAGACATCCCCCTAGCAGCATTTCCGGCGTAGCATTGTGTAGCCATATCGGCACAAACATTACTTCCATCTTTAATATTTGATGTTTCACGGAATGGAGAATCTGTTCCAGAAACATCATGGTGATCACGTCCTAGCATAACAGGACCAATTTTACCTTCTCGAACCAATTCATTAAATTTAAGTGCAATATTCACTCGCCCCATACAGTCTTGGTATAAGATTCGAGCTTGTGTACCAACGACTAATTGATTTTTTTCTGCATCACGAATCCAGTTGTAATTGTCTCGGTCTTGATAACGGCGAGTCGGATCAATCACTTCCATTGCAGCATGATCTGTTGCGACCAAGTCTTCGTGTTTACCGCTTAAGCACACCCAACGAAATGGACCGTAGCCATAATCGAAAAGCATTGGTCCCATGATATCTTCAACATAAGATGGCCAAATGAAGCCATCCTTATCATCAATCCCATTTTTTGAGATTTCTTTAATGCCAGAATCATAGATTGCTTTCATGAAAGAGTTACCATAGTCAAAGAAATAGGTGCCTTTTGCAACAAGCGACTTGATTACATGGTAATGGCGTTTCAATGTTTCATCCACTAGCTGATGGAATTTTTCACTATTTGTGGCTAATAGTTTTGTTCTTTCTTCAAACGTAATGCCAGCAGGGCAGTATCCTCCATTGTACACATTATGACAAGAGGTTTGATCAGATAGTAAATCAACTGGTACATCATTTTGGTCAATGTATTCCAATAAATCGACAATATTGCCGTGATAGGCAATTGAAGTCTTTTCATTTTTATTTAGATAGCTTGTAGCAATGTTTATTGCTTCTTCTGGAGTTTCCGCAAGATTAGAAATCCATCCTTGTTCTAATCTTGTATCGATTCGTGACTTATCCACTTCAGCAATAATTGCCACTGCATTGGCGATTTCTCCAGCCTTACCCTGAGCGCCAGACATCCCACCAAGTCCAGAGGAAACAAACAGTTTTCCAGCTAAATCGCCATCATCTTTAATTCCAAGTTTCAAACGACCAGCATTCAAAAGGGTATTGAACGTGCCATGAACGATTCCTTGAGGACCAATGTACATCCAGCCGCCAGCGGTCATTTGTCCATAATTGGTTACTCCCATTTCTTCGGCAATTTCCCAGTCATCAATATTATCGTATTCCCCAACTAATAATCCATTCGTGATAATCACACGGGGAGCGTCTTTTTTTGATTTGAAAAGGCCCAAAGGGTGACCTGATTCAATCACCAATGTTTGTTCCTCTGTCATGATTTCGAGATATTTTTTAATCAAGTGATACTGCATCCAGTTGGAACAAACCTGACCAGTTTCTCCATAAGTTACAAGTTCGTAGGGATAAAGCGCCACAGCAAAATCAAGGTTATTATCAATCATTACCTGCATTGCTTTTGCGGCAGTACATTTACCTTTATATGCATCAATTGGTTTGCCATAGATTCTTTCCTTAGGATACCACCGATAACCGTAAATACGCCCACGTGTCTTTAACTCTTCTATAAATTCTGGAATCACGATTTCATGATATTTTGGATGAATGTAACGCAATGCATTTTTTAATGCGAGTTCTGTCTGGTCTTTTGTTAAACGGAATCCGCGATCAGGTGCGCGGCGAATGCCTTCTTGAAAAATAGTTTTTTCAGGTAAAAAGTCATCTAACTTAACTGTCATCGCTTGTTCGATGTCTTGTAATTGAATCATTAATATTTCCTCCTCAAGTGTATAATAATGGTGAATGAATAAAATATTCTTAATCGGCTTACGATTCTCAGTATATGTAAGCGGTGTCAACGAAACGTCTATCCGCACAAATAATTTTATTCCAATTTTATGAATGGTTGAGATGCGTCGTTTGACTTCTGTTAGACTATGATTTTTTATACTCAGAATATGAATAATTTGTAGAGGAGTAAGAATAATGAAAGCAGAAAAAATTTTAAACAATTTTAGTCAAATTTTTTGTCCGATTGATCAGGGTGCACCATTGAGAGGAAAGCAGATGAGTGAAGCGATAATCATCAACGGAGGCTATATCGCTATCAAGGATGGAAAGATTTTGCACGTAGGGGAAGGACAGCCAAACAATGATTTGGTTGATAAACATACGGAAATTATTGATTACACAGGGAAACTAGCGACACCTGGATTAATTGATTGTCACACACACCTCGTATATGGTGGTAGCCGAGAGCATGAGTTTGCCAAGAAATTAAATGGTGTGCCTTACTTAGAGATTTTAGCTGATGGTGGTGGGATTTTAAATACAATGAATGCGACTAGACAAGCTTCATTTGACACGCTGTATAATAAATCCGCAGATCTGCTGGATAAAATGCTGATGCATGGTGTGACAACAGTAGAGGCTAAAAGCGGCTATGGATTGAATTGGGAAACAGAAAAAAAACAATTGGAAGTTGCAAAAAAATTGAATAACGAGCATGCAATCGATATTGTTTCTACTTTTATGGGAGCTCATGCGATTCCAGCAGAGTATCAGGGACGTTCTAATGAGTTTATTGATTTAATCATTGATGAAATGCTCCCAAAAGTAAAAGCAGAAAAACTAGCAGAATTTTGTGATGTGTTTTGTGAAGAAGGGGTTTTCTCTGCCGAAGAATCTTATCGATTGTTAAAATCCGCAAAAGAAATGGGATTTAAATTACGTATACACGCGGATGAAATTGCATCGATTGGGGGAGTAGATATTGCTGCACAGTTAGGTGCAGTTAGTGCTGAACACTTAATGATGATAACTGACGAAGGAATCAGAAAGTTGAGCGAAGCCAAAGTTATCGGGAATTTGCTGCCTGGAACCACCTTTAGCTTAATGGAAAACACGTATGCACCAGCAAGAAAAATGATCGACAAGGGTATGGCAATTACATTAACGACAGATAGTAACCCTGGAAGTTGTCCAACAGCAAATTTACAGTTTATTATGCAGTTAGGTTGCTTTATGCAAAAGCTTACTCCAATTCAAGTCTTTAATGCGGTTACGATTAATGCTGCGTATTCTATTTGTCGATCAAAGAGCGTAGGAAGCCTAGACAAAGGAAAATCGGCAGATATTACTATTTTTGATGCACCGAATATCGATTTTCCATTGTATTTTTTTGCAACTAATTTGGTTACACATGTATATAAGGCTGGAGATCTTGTCGTCTCGCAACGTCAGCATAGTTAGAAATCTTTTTGCAGAGAACTCTCCAATTCTAGTGATAGAGTTAGAGAGTTTTTCTTATAAAAGGTTTAGAAGGTTATAATGGACAGTGTTGTAAGCGGTATCTTTATTAGGTTGGTTGTTTTAAAATAAAGATTAGTAAAACTGAAAGAAGGAGCAGTGATGGAGCATACATTGTCGTTTAAATTATTAGGAACACCAACAATAAAAGTGGATGGGAACATAAAAATTTTTTCTTTTTCAAAAATCAATGCTTTGCTGTATTACATGGTGATCAACAAACAAATTAGTCGGGATGAAATAGCAGGTATTTTATGGCCTAGTAAAGATGAAAAAAGTGCCAAGAAGAATTTGCGAAATACAATTTATCAAGCAAATCGCTCGTTGGGAGGGGAATTTATTGTTTCACCGAATAAATCTATTTTGACGTTTAATTCTGATTTAATCATTGAGAGTGATACGTATCGTTTTGAAAAGGATGCTTATGCTCATCTGGAAGACTATCGGGATGAATTTTTAAAAGGATTTTATTTGAAAGATTCCGATCTGTTTGATGCATGGTTGACTAAGATGCGTAATCTCTATGAACATCAATTTATAGAATGCTGCTATCAAAAGGTTGCAGAAGACATTTCATTTCATGCCGTAGCCGATGTAGAAAAAAATATCAGAAAATTAATTGCAATTGATGAATTTGATGAGCGCAATTATCAATTATTGATGCAATTTTATATTGAAAATCATCGCAATGGGAAAGCAATTGAAACCTATTATGAATTGGCAGAGACACTTAGAGATGAATTAGGAATTGAACCAAGTGAAGAAACAAAACAGCTCTATCAAAGAACATTACAGATTGCCAATCAAAAACAGCGAGTAAGTCAAAAAAAACGCGCGAATCACTTTTATGGACGATCCAATGAAGTGGAGCGCTTGGAGTTGAATTTGGCGAATTTAAAACAAAAAAAGCCATTTCAATCGGTCTTAGTTACCGGAGATTTAGGTGTGGGAAAGTCTTCATTGTGTCAATTAGTCATAGAAAACATTCAATATCCTTATGAGCTATTCAAAGTGACTTGTTATAAAACGGAACAAGAGCATTGCTTGCGTCCATGGCGTGAACTACTGCAACAGATCATCCATTTATTGCAAAGAGAAAAGCTAGCTGAAGTTAGTCAATGGCAACAAACATTTAGTCAACAATTTCCATTTTTTAATGATTTAATAGCACAACGCGTACTTCGGTCCATTGATTCTGTTGAGTTAAATTTTTTGGCACAATGCATATCGGAAGCTTTGCAACAGTTGGGGAAAATAACTCCTGTTGTCATTTTTATTGAAAACTTACAATGGATGGATCGAACCAGTATTAGGCTATTAACGAGTTTAATTCTGCATAACCCCCATCGGGATATCATTTTTATCATGACATTGCAATCAAGCTTTCGCAAGGAAATACAAGACTTTATCGTAAGCGTTCGCCGCTATGAAAAAATTATCACATTGAAATTACTTCCATTTCAAGATTTTGAGGTCAGGGCTTTTTGTGAGAAACAATTGCCTAATCATACGTTCCAAACATCTACAATAGATTTTATTATGAGAGAATCAGAAGGTGTTCCTCTGTACATTAGTGAGTACTTAAATCAATTGGAAGAGAGCAACACATTGGAAAGATTAACGCAAAACATAAAGGATAAGCTTAGTCTACAGTTTGTAAACTTATTGCCTGTAGAAGTGGAATTGATTGACTTGATTTCTTTCTTTCAGAAATTAGCATTTATGAGTGTACTAATTGAGTTAGTCGATGGTCAAAAAGCAGAGGTTTATAAAGCGCTCGATAATTTAATCAAGCAAGGATTGATCAATGAGAATATTTATCTCGATGAAGTATGCCTTAGTTTTAAACATAATAAGATGAAACAATTTATTTATGCACAACAATCAGATATGAAATTACGTGTGATACATGAAAAAATTGCTGTTTTATTAGAGCAAAAGTTAAATGAAGCAAAAAACGATAGCGAATTATTGGCAGCAATCGGGTATCACTATCGTCAGGCGCATCAAGAACTTAAGTCCTTAGATTATGAACTTTCTCATCATCAATTATTTTTACGTATTCAACATGAACTCTTTCCAATCTATCATCAAGAACATTTGGCATCACGTGAATCGGTCAGAAGAGAAGACCCAAATGAATTAGAAAAATTCAAAGAGATAGGTGCAAGACTTAAAGAAATTGAAGGACAGTATGCAGAAGATAGTACTTATCAGTTGTTGCTCGTCAGATTTCTTTATCTAGAAGGTCGCTTTTTCATCAATTCCGGGGACTATAATCGAGGAATTGAAAATATTCAGCGAGTAATCGTAAAAGCGAAAGACTTTCATCTAACAACCTATTTATTGCGAGGGTATCGCCAAATGATTTATTACTATATTCAAACTGATAATGCGACGGACATGGCACATTATATCGATTTGGCAATGGATGTAGCAATTACTGCCAATAACAACGAATCTATCGGTATTTTATTGCGATTGAAAGGTTTGTATCATCTGATGATCGGTGATTTGGATCAAGCAGAATCGTACATCCAAGAATCGATTACAATTTTTAATATTGCCAACCGTTTTGACGAAAAGTATAACAGCAATATTGCTGCCGCGTATGATTATCTAGCAGAAATCCAGCGTTTGCGGTCTAACTATGAGCAGTCTATCAAACTGCAACAAAAAGCCATCAATTTGTGTGAAGGAAATAATTTGGTGACGAGCTTGGCTATTTTTTATGTTGATATGGGAATTACACTGTATGCAAAAAAAGATTATGATCAAGCGGAAACCTATTTTCTCAAGGCAAATGAATATTTTGAAGTTACTACTTCATTATGGAAAAGGGTTCAGTTAAATGCTTATTTAACATTAATTTACCTTCACAAAAAAGATTATGGAAAAGTGATAGAGTTTATTGAAAAGACAAGCTGTTACCAAAATCAACTAGCTAATCCGCGTGATAGTGGTCTCGTTTATTTTATCAAAGCACTGGTAAAAGAAAAGTGTCTAAATGAGAGGCATGCAAATCTACAATTAAATCATTTGGTTGAAGAAGATTTATCGTACTATTTGACAAAAGCAATGGACAACCTTAGTCAATACCGAGACCGCTATGAGTTGCAAGTTTTAAAAGAATTCTTTCATGTAAATCATTAAGATTGATATCTGAGGCTGTGACAGATGTGATCAGTTTCAAGAAATGAGAAGGAATTTCCGAAAAAGCTATTACTAACCGCTTATTCAGAAGAAGCTGTGACAAAACTTTTGTCACAGCTTCTTTTCACAACTAAGGGTTGAGTCGATAAAGTTTCTTCTTTAGAATGTTCAATGCTGCTTCGGGATAGTTTTGACTTAAAAGTCCCATTGCAGATAAAAGGTAGTCTTGGTCAATAAGAATTTGCGGATCTACTGGTAGCAAAGTATTAGACATGCCCTTGATGTCAGGTTTAACTATTTTTTTAGGAGATTGACTATGAATGATAACGCCACCAGTACCAATGATTGTTTGGAAATTTCGAAGATCTTTTCCATGCTGGTAGTAGATTGTACGATTTGGCGTATATTCTTTTCTTATCTTTCCAGCATGTCTCTCTAAAGCGATAGCCGTTGCCGATTGAGCTAAAAATTGATCAATTAGGCATTCTTCTCGTGTCTTTGGTACATATGTTGGATGACTACATCTATAATAGCAAGCAGCTTGAAGGGTCGTAAATTTCCAAGAAGACAATGCCCTGATTCGATTGGAATCTTCTACAATGCACCTTAGCAAGCTTGCTGCAGAAGAACGCATACCGAGATCACCTTCTACGGTACGCTTCAAATAGGGTTCTTCCAATCCTTCAAAGTAAACATTTTCTGCTTGGGGTAAACCATCTCCAACAGAATGAATATCTGTTGTCGCTCCCCCAATGTCAACAACGACTAAATTCCCAAAACCTTTCGAAGTTTGTGTCCCTTCTTTTAATAGCATGGCTGCAGCTAATACAGCTTTAGGGGTGGGGATGATGGGGGCACTTGCGTGAGCTGCAACTTGATGGATCCCTTTTGAATGAACAATTTTTTCTAAGAAAACTTTTTGGGCAATTTTTCTAACCGGAATAGGATTCAGCTTATTAACATCAGGCATCACGTTTTCGGTAAAGTAAGTATTATTTCGATCTTGCAAGAGCTTAGATAATTCTCCATAGCTGTCTTCGTTGCCAGCTACAATCAATGCAATCTCTGTAGAAAGCTGAGCAAGAAGACGGGCATTGTGACGGATGATTTCTTGATTTCCACCATTACACCCTCCTGTCAACAAAACAACATCTGGCTTTTGTTGTTCTATTTCCTCAAGCTGGTCCAGTGTCAAACGATAACAAAAAGTTTGAAGAATACGACTGCCTGCCCCCAGAGCCGCTCTTTTCGCCGCTTCTAATGTCAAACTCTCAGTTAAACCAATGGCAATCATTTTAAAGCCTCCCCATGCGGAAGAACAGAAATATTCTTCTATCTTTACTTGATCAGAAAATTTTAACGTTTGAAGTAATGCTTTTTTCCCTTCTGTATAGCACAACTGTAACCCTTCTTGACTACTTGTGGGAATCTGAGCTGTATGAAGGACTTCCATGGCGCTAGGATCGACCAGAGTTAATTTTGTATATGTGCTGCCAAAATCAATCAACAAAACAATTTTCTTCATGTTTCCACCTCTTTATTTGCTGATAATTTTCCAAAAGTTCAAAAGAATTATCGGCATAATAATTATTTTTTTCTAATGTTTATGTATAAAAAACGAAGGGCACCGACTATTAAACGTCAAAAATAAAACTTGAAGATTTTTTATGTGTTGATTACAAATTTTTGTTTATGAGTGTACCTATTCAAGCAAAAAAAGTACTTTGTAAAAGAAATCAAAAAGATTAAATAAAGTCTGTCTTGTTTTTTATTCAATGCGCAACGATAGGTTACCTTCAGTTTAAAAAAGAAAGTCAAAAAAAGGTCAAATAAAATAAAAGACAAAAAAATGCGGAAGACAATTAGGCGGATTTTCCAAAAAAAAAACAGAATTTTAATTATGAAAAAATTATGAAAAGCTTTTTTTTACGGAGTTTGCAACCGATTTGAAAGAGTGTTAAGCTGATTTCGGTGAATGAAAGCGGTAACAAACAAACTGGTATATTAGGAGGTGTGGAAATAAAAATAACGCTATTCATAGATTTTTTTTAATGTAGTAAGAACAAATTTATGCCGTACCTAAAGTTCAAAATAAAAACAAGGAGCAATAGACCATGACAAAATTAATTGAATGTATTCCGAACTTCAGTGATGGAAGAAATCAAAAGGTTATTGATGGGTTGGTGGAGATCGCTAAGAATGTTAAAGGTGTCACATTGTTGGATCATTCTTCTGACACATCTCATAATCGTAGTGTTTTTACACTCGTTGGTGATGAAGAAGGAATCCAAGAAGTAGTATTTCAATTAGTGAAGTTTGCAAGTGAAAATATTGATATGACGAAGCATCAAGGAGAACATCCTCGTATGGGGGCAACAGATGTGGTTCCTTTTGTGCCGATCAAAGATGTCACCATGGAAGAGTGCATTGCTATTTCTAAGAAAGTAGCTCAACGAATCAATGAAGAATTACAGATTCCCATTTTTCTATATGAAGATTCAGCCACTACACCCGTACGTAAAAATTTAGCGAAGATCCGCAAAGGACAATTTGAGAAAATGCCAGAAAAACTTTTGGAAGAAGAATGGCAACCAGATTATGGCGAACGCAAAATTCATCCAACCGCTGGTGTCACAGCAGTGGGTGCCAGAATGCCTTTAGTTGCATTCAATGTGAATTTGGATACAGATAATATTGAGATTGCCAATAAAATCGCTAAAATTGTTCGCGGATCCTCTGGAGGATGGAAATACTGCAAGGGTATTGGTGTCATGCTTGAAGATCGTAATATTGCTCAAGTATCTATGAATATGGTGAACTTCGAGAAAACACCACTGTATCGTGTGTTTGAAACGATTCGCTTTGAAGCAAAACGTTATGGTGTGTCGGTTATTGGCAGTGAAGTAATCGGATTAACGCCAGCAAAAGCCTTGATTGATTGTGCTGAATATTATTTACAGATTGAAGAGTTCAATTATAATAAGCAAGTTTTCGAAAATCATTTATTGAATTGATAGGGGGATTGTCATGAAACTCGTTGAGATGCAAATAAACGATTTCATTGCTGTTTTAGGTTCGGATACACCGGCACCAGGTGGGGGATCTGCTTCAGCATTAGCTGCCGCACAGGGAATTGCTTTGACAAAGATGGTGACAGAACTCACGATTGGCAAAAAAAAATATGCAGAGTTCGAAGACGAAATTGAATTACTGCAAAAAAAAGCTAAATCTTTGCAAGAGGGTTTACTCAGGGCAATTGATGAAGATACAGAAGCTTTTAATCAAGTGTCAGCTGTTTTTGGACTTCCAAAAACAACCGAAGAAGAAAAAAAAGCCCGCCGAGAAGCAATGCAGAGTGCTTTAAAAGGAGCAGCTGTTACACCTTTTTCTATGATGGAAAAAATTGTGGATGCGTTAAAAGTCACACAGGCTGCGGTTGGC
Source organism: Enterococcus sp. 125944 (assembly GCF_051909435.1). Lineage (NCBI taxonomy): Bacteria > Bacillati > Bacillota > Bacilli > Lactobacillales > Enterococcaceae > Enterococcus > Enterococcus sp. 125944. The sequence goes on from NZ_JBQASY010000004.1 coordinate 171,140, forward strand.
AAATCAAATACCAATGCTGCTAGTGATTTGGGAGTAGCTGCTTTGAATTTAAAGGCAGCTTTACAAGGTGCGTGGTTGAATGTATTGATTAACCTTGCAAGCATCAAAGACGAAATGTTTGTTCGCCAATACCGCAAAGCCGGGGAATCGCTAGTTGAGGAAGGCAGCAAAATTGCTGATGCAACCTATCAACAAATACTTGAATCGCTGTAATCATTTAGATTGGTAGATAGAAAGGAAGTTTATGGACATGGTCTTATCAGATATTGAAATTGCAAATTCTGTTGTGATGAAGCCGATTGAAGAAATTGCTGAATCAATTGGTATTGCTAAAGAAAATCTGTCTCTTTATGGAAAATATAAAGCAAAGATCAATAATATTGAGTCATTGGATGACAACGAGGATGGCAAGCTCATTCTAGTGACCGCAATTACGCCTACACCTGCTGGAGAAGGAAAGACCACTACTTCAGTAGGTCTCGTCGATGCATTGACAGCCATTGGGAAAAAAGCAGTGATTGCATTACGCGAGCCTTCATTAGGTCCTGTATTTGGTGTGAAAGGTGGTGCTGCTGGTGGTGGACATGCTCAAGTAGTCCCAATGGAGGACATCAACTTACATTTTACCGGTGATTTTCATGCAATTAGTGCCGCCAATAATTTATTAGCGGCACTATTAGATAATCATATTCATCAGGGGAACCTTCTCCAAATTGATTCTCGCAGAATTACTTGGAAACGTGTGGTAGATATGAATGATCGCCAATTGCGTCACATTGTAAATGGTCTTCAAGGACGAGTAAATGGCGTGCCACGTGAGGATGGGTATGACATTACAGTTGCATCAGAAATTATGGCCATTCTATGCTTAGCTAACGATATTGCTGACTTAAAAAATAAGCTGAGAAAAATCATCGTTGCATATAATTACGATGGGGAGCCGGTAACTGCTGGGGATTTGAAAGCAGAAGGGGCAATGGCCGCCCTATTAAAAGAGGCAATTCAGCCAAATATTGTACAGACATTGGAGCATGCCCCTGCTTTTATTCACGGAGGTCCATTTGCAAATATCGCACATGGATGCAACAGCGTATTGGCAACGAAACTTGCGCTAAAGTATGCCGATTATGCAGTGACAGAGGCCGGCTTTGGCGCTGACTTGGGAGCTGAGAAATTTATAGATATCAAATGTCGTTTAGCTAATCTACGACCAGATGCGGTTGTTTTGGTAGCAACGATTCGTGCGTTAAAAATGCACGGTGGCGTGAAGAAAAGCGATTTAGGAATAGAAAATGTCGATGCAGTATTTGCTGGAATACCTAACTTGTCTAAACACTTAGAGAATATTAAAGAAGTATACGGGATGCCAGTTGTTGTAGCTATTAACAAATTTCCAACAGATACAGCTGCAGAATTAGCTGCGGTAGAGAAAGCTTGTAAAGAAATGGACGTTGCAGTTGTTCTATCTGATGTTTGGGGGAAAGGAAGTGCAGGCGGTAAAGAGTTGGCGGAAAAAGTAGTTGCACTAGCAGAAGAGCCAAATCATTTTAGCTATGTCTATGATTTGGATGATTCAATTGAAGAAAAACTAAATAAAATCGTCCAAAAAGTATACGGTGGGGCAGGCGTAGAATTGGCACCAAGTGCGAAAAAAGAATTAAAGGAATTGGAACGTCTTGGATTTGGTAATTATCCAATTTGTATGGCAAAAACTCAATACTCATTTTCAGATGATGCGTCACTACTTGGAGCGCCAAAAGATTTTACTGTGATGATCCGTAATCTCAAAGTATCTGCCGGGGCAGGATTTATTGTTGCGCTGACAGGAGCTGTTATGACGATGCCGGGATTACCAAAATCTCCAGCAGCTGAAAGAATTGATATTGATGAAAAAGGAAATATAACCGGATTATTCTAGCAGTTGAGAGCTATTTTACAAGGAGGTGGAGGGAACTCTCCTTGTAAAATAGCTAACATGAACTGCTTACTAGAATAAAACGTGTAATTGAAAACGTTTTACAATAAAAAAAGAAGAGGTGAAATAGTATGCAAAAAGATGTCGAGGTTTCAGAGATAACGGATATTAAAGACATTGACTCCGCAGAGCTAGCGAAAAATGAGAATGCAAAATTTAGCTTGGGTGGTGCGACGCTATACGGAATCAATGCAGTAATTGGTTCAGGAATTTTTCTTTTGCCCCGAACCATTTACCAAGATTTAGGTCCTGCTTCTCTTGTTGCAATGGTTTTAGATGCGGTCTTGGTTTTGATGTTGGCCGTTTGCTTCGCCGAAGTTGCGGGTTACTTCAATAAGAATGGCGGAGCTTTCCAATATTCGAAAACAGCATTTGGCGATTTTATTGGATTTAATGTTGGTGTTCTGGGGTGGTTTGTGACGATTATTGCGTGGGCTGCAATGGCTGCAGGTTTTGCGAAACTTCTGATCCAAACTTTTCCAGCGTTAGAAGGACAGAATACATTGATTAGCATTTGTTTGGTTATTTTCTTATCTGTGATTAATAGTATGGGGATTAAGACTTCAAAAATTTTTACGATTGTTATTACAATAGCTAAATTGATTCCAATTATTGCCTTCACACTGATTGCAGTTTTTTTCATCAAAAATGGAATCAATCAAGGAAACTTTACACCGTTTCTACAATTGAATCCTGACATGACTTTATCTAAAGCCATGGCCTCAACGTCACTCACTGTCTTTTATGCTTTTATTGGTTTTGAAGCTTTACCTGTAGTAGCTGGAGAAATGCGGAATGCCAAAAAAAATGTGCCAAAAGCGATTATTGGATCCATAAGTATTGTTTCGTTGCTTTATTTTATGATTATTGCGGGAACGATTGCCATGCTTGGAACGGGAATTTTACAAAGCAATGCGCCAGTTCAAGATGCTTTTGTTGAAATGATTGGACCAGCTGGGAAATGGATTATTTCAATCGGGGCCTTGATTTCAATTGCTGGCTTGAATATGGGAGATTCTCTGATGATTCCGCGATATGGAGCTTCAATCGCGGACGAAGGATTGTTACCTAAGGTGATTGCTAAAAAAAATAATAAAAATGCACCTATCGTTGCTATTATTTTTTCTGGTTTACTAACCATAGCTTTTCTACTAAGCGGATCATTTGAACAATTAGCGGAACTGTCCGTAGTCTTTCGTTTCTTCCAGTACATTCCGACTGCATTGGCAGTTATTTGGTTGAGAAAAAAAGACATGGAAAATGTGCCTGCTTTCCGGCTGCCGTTTGGTCCAGTCATTCCAATTATCTCCATAGTTGTTAGTATTTGGATGGTCGCTGCGGCCAATCCGATCAATTTAATAGCTGGAGTTATTGGAGTTATAGTAGCAAGCATTTTGTATCTACTCTTAAACAATAATAAATCGAAGCAAGTAAATTAGAAAACTTGTGGAAACTGATACTTGGAAGGAATTTATTAGAAAAGTGGGGAATAAAACGATGAAAATGTTGATAAAAGAAGAAGCTCAGAATACCATTCCTAGTCAAGAAATGATTATTTTGGATGGTGCTAGCCTAACTTTAGAAGACGTAGTGGCTGTAGCACGCAACCATCGTCAATGTGTAATAGCCGAAAGTGCCAAAGAAGCAGTGAAAGAGTCGCGCAGGATTGTTGATAAAATTGTAGAGGAACGTCGCGTTGTTTATGGAGTCAATACGGGATTTGGTTCTCTTTGTAATGTCAGTATTTCAAAAGAAGACACTGTGCAATTACAAGAAAATTTGATTCGTACTCATTCTGCTGGTTACGGCGAGCCATTTTCGGAAGATATTGTGCGAGCTATTATGCTGATTCGAATTAATTCGTTGATTAAAGGCTATTCTGGTATTCGTTTAAGCACTGTAGAAGCATTGTTAGCGATGTTGAACGTAGGTGTCCATCCCTACATTCCAGAGAAAGGCTCATTAGGAGCATCCGGTGATCTAGCCCCATTAGCTCATATGGTTTTACCATTACTAGGTTTAGGTAAGGCTTATTATAAGGGCACGTTGTATTCTGGGAAAGAAGCAATGGAAAAAGCAGGATTGAAAATGATTCAATTAAGTGCCAAAGAAGGATTAGCTTTTATCAATGGGACAACAGTTTTGAACGCGGTTGGGGCATTGGCAACGTATGATGCTATTCAGTTATTAAAACTTTCAGATGTTGCAGGAGCACTCTCATTGGAAGTTCATGACGGAATTTCTAGTCCTTTTAAAGAAGACCTTCATACGATTCGCCCGCAAAGTGGGCAATTAGCAACCGCTCGTAATATTCGTCGTTTAATTGAAGATAGTAAATATATTACGGAAGCGACACCAGATCATGTTCAAGATCCTTACACATTACGTTGTATGCCGCAAATTCATGGTGCTAGTAAAGATTCGATTGCATATGTAAAAGAAAAAGTAGAAATTGAGATTAATTCAGTTACTGATAATCCAATCATTTCTAGAAATGGTGAAGTGATTTCCGGAGGGAATTTTCATGGAGAACCTTTGGCGCAACCATTTGATTTTTTGGGTATTGCTGCCGCTGAGATTGGCAATGTATCTGAACGAAGAGTAGAACGATTGGTGAATCACCAATTAAGTAATCTGCCTTCGTTCTTGGTGAAACATCCGGGGTTGAACTCTGGTTTTATGATCACACAATATGCATGTGCATCTCTGGTTTCAGAAAATAAAATCTTGGCACACCCAGCTAGTGTAGATTCAATACCATCCTGTGAAAATCAAGAAGACTTTGTTAGCATGGGTACAACTGCTGCCCGAACAGCTCTAGAAATCGTCAAAAATTCTCGGCGGGTCGTTGCAACTGAAATCATGGCGGCTTGCCAAGCACTAGACATCAAAGGATATCAGTCAGGACTTGGCAAAGGCACAAAAGCAGCTTATCTTGCATTTCGTCGACAAGTAAACTTTATTGAGCATGATAAAGACATCGAAATGTATGATGAATTAAACAAAGCAACTACCGTTTTAGAAGATAGAGATTTCTTAAAAGAAATTGAGAAACAAGTGACATTGGATCTGCAGTTTTAAAGGTATGACGTGATTTGTGCCGATTGACCGATATCAGAGGAAGCGATGTCTTCCTTTTATTTTAAGAAAAGGAAAGAGGATTATGTCACGTTTTAAAAGAATAGATATCTGGCAAGAGGTGGTTACAAAATTAACAGTGATTCTTATTTATGCCTTTTTATATTCCTTGGCGCTGAATCTTTTTTGGCAGCCAGGGAATATTTATGCCGGCGGTTTAACTGGGATCGCACAAATCATTGCGACTGGTCTTGCTAAAAGCCATATTGAAGTCCCTATTTCAGTTATATATTATCTCCTGAATGTTCCAATGTTTATGCTTGCATGGTTCAAAATTAATCGCAAGTTTGTCATCTATACGGTTATTTGTGTAACGGTTGCATCATTTGCCATCCACATCGTCCCAAGTACTGAGCTAACTACAGATCCGATTATTTGCGCCATTTTTGGGGGAACAATCAATGGCTTTTCTTTGGGGCTGGCATTAAAATATGGACTTTCAACTGGTGGTATGGATGCGCTCATTCTTACAATCAGACAAATCACCGGTCGAAGTATTGGCGTGATTTCGATTGTTTTGAATGGAGTCATTGTATTGGTAGCCGGTTATTTATTTGGCTGGCCCTATGCTTTTTATAGTGTTTTATCCATTTTTATAAGTGGAAAAGTTACAGATCTAGTGTATGTCAAACATAAAAAAGTTCAGGTGACGATTATTACGCAAAAGCCGAATGAAGTTATCCCAGCTCTGCAAGAAAAATTAAGTCGTGGAATCACAATCATTCCATATGCACTAGGCGCATATAATCAAGAAACTCAAACGATTCTGATTTTGGTTATTACTACTTACGAAATGGAAATTTTGGATCAAATCATGAAAGATGTTGATCAAAAGGCTTTTGTCAGTGTGGCACAAGATATTAAAATTTTGAGTCAATTTGAAGAATTAGATATTGTTTAAGGAAGAAGTGTGGGAACAATCGAGAAGAAAACATGTGAAGATTACTTGTCCACAAAGTGGTCTGGAGGCCAGACTACAGAACTTTTAGTGGAACCTGATTCAAGTAGCTTAGCTAAACGAGATTTTGATTTCCGTCTCTCAACTGCGACAGTGACTATGAATACCGTGGAATTTTCTGACTTTACTGGTTATCAACGAATCCTTATGTCTTTGGATAATCCAGTTAGATTAGGGCAATTAGGTTCTTGGATTAGCCTAAATGCTTTTGAGCCCCACCATTTCGATGGTAAATTAAAAACAACGTGTCAGGGTGAGTGTCAAGATTTTAATGTTATTTTTAAAGACGATTACGACGTCTTTGTTCAGGCGCTTAAAGGAAATGAGATGCATTTTATTAAACCGCAGACTATTGCTGTCATTTATGCATTGGAGAATCTTTCAATAGTGCTTCTGGGCGATAGGACACAGCGACAAATGTTGCAAAAAAATGAAACGCTGGTTATAAAAGATGAAACATTTATACAAGTGGAATCTAGTTCATCAGAGAAACAGAATCTTTCAAACAACAGGATTGCTGTTTTGACAAAAATAAAAAAACAGAGTAGAAGATAGAGCGTTAAGTGCTATAAGGATGGGATGTTGCCTTTTAGACGAAGAAACAAATTTCACGATTCTATCTTTGCATTCGCTGCATAAATTAATTGTGTAGCAGCTCTATTAAAGGAGATGCTAAGAATGAAGAAAAAAATCGACGCACATATTATCGCAACAATGGGATTACTGATTGGATTAATGGTCGTTTTGTCTCAAGTATTAGGGTTTGAAACCCAGCTGTTGAAAATTACCTTTGATTTTGTTCCAGAAGTGGTTATGGCTAGTTTATTTGGCCCTTGGTGGACAGCAATTGGTGCTTCAATTGCTGATATTATCGGGAATACTCTTTTAGGGAAAGCTCCTTTTTTCATTGGCTTTACACTGAATTCATTCATTGCAGGTTTGCTTTATGGCTACTTTTTTTATAAAAAGCCCATTACAATAAAAAATTCTTTTCTATGTGTTCTTTGCAATACATTAATTATCAGTTTGTGTCTGACACCAATTTGGTTGTCAATGATGTATGCAATTCCTTTGACCGATACGAAACTTTGGGGAATACGTATCGTCAAAGCGGTGATCATGCTACCTGTACAAACAGCCATGATCGTATTCTTTGGTCATGCGATTCCTTTGAAACGCTTCGCTCGTAATGTTTTCTAAACGAACTAACAATTCTATTGGGGATGATAAGAATGTTTAAAACAGGAGATGAAGCAGTACGCTGGATTCATTCGCGCAAAAAATTTGGATCGCGGCCTGGTTTGATACGAGTCAACGAGCTACTGAAGCTGTGCGGTCATCCCGAAAAGAATACTATCGGGATTCACATCGCAGGAACAAATGGAAAAGGTTCGACGGTAACTTACTTGCGTTGTTTATTAGAAATGCAGAAGCTAGCAGTGGGTACATTTACTTCGCCGTACATTGAAAGTTTTTATGAACGTATTTCGATTAATGGGAAAGCAATCTCCGCAGAAGAATTTGTCCAGCTAGCAAATGAATTTCGCCCTCTGGTAGATAGTATGGATGAGGATACACGCTATCAGGGAATAACAGAATTTGAGATATTGACTGCAATGGCCTTTTCTTATTTTCAAAAGCACGCAGACATCGCAATTTTCGAGGCAGGTATCGGGGGGAAATGGGACAGTACGAATGTTTTTATACCAATTTTAACTGCTATTACTACGATTGGATTAGATCATACAGATATATTAGGCGAAACTGAGGAAGAAATTGCCTTGCAAAAAGCTGGCATTATCAAAAAAAACATACCTATTGTTACAGGAAACATTTCGCAAAATGCAGTGAAAATAATTGAAGAAGTCGCTTCTAAAAAAAATGCGCCACTCTCTAAGAAAAATACCTCTTACCAAGTTCACTATGTGAAGCAAAGCCCTGAAAGTCATAGTCCTAAGGATTCTTTAAGTGGAGAAATGTTTCACTTCGAAAATGAAGACTTTCAATTTTTAAATCTTAGAATTCCTTTATGTGGAAAATACCAAGTGGAAAATGCAGCAACTGCCCTTCAACTTTTTTTGCTTTATTGTCAGCAGCAAAACAAAGCAATACAAAAAGAGAGCATACAGAAAGCTTTAGAAAAAGCGCGATGGCCAGGTCGTATGGAGAAAATCAGTTCACAACCGACGATCATTATCGATGGGGCGCATAATCCACATGCCATAAAAGAATTTGTTGATACAGTTACAGAAAAATTTCAACAAGGAAAGAAATATATTTTGTTTTCAGCGTTAACAACCAAAAATAGTAGGAAAATGATCCGACAGATGCAGCAAATCCCTAATAATTGCCTTATAATAACCACATTCGATTACCCGAAAGCGTTGAAAAAAGAAGATCTTGTTCGAGAAAATAGCCAATTTAAATATTATCAAGAGTGGCAACAAGGTATTAAGGAGATTGTTGCTAAAATGGGATCGAAAGATACTCTTTTTATTACTGGTTCATTATATTTTGTATCGCAAGTTCGCACATATTTATTAGATGATAGGAGATGTTTAGAAGGTATCTGAAGGAATAATCTGATCCATTAATCAACGTGTGTGAAGAAACCAGAGAAGCAATATAAGAATAAATATGAAAGAAACAGTAGAATGGTTAGAAATGACATACTTCAGTTTTTCCATCTTTGGAAAGCCTGAAGTATGTCACTTTTTTGCGAATGCTTTTATTTTTTCTAAAAACTATTTAATGAGGAACCCTTTTCTTAATTTCTTAAGAAGTGAAAAAGCATCTTGTGAGAAAAGAAACTTTTCATTATACTTCAAGTAATTGAAAACAAAAGGTGGGTTTTTCCCGTGAAAGAGCATAAAAAAATAGCAGCAATTCGGGTAGCGTTAGCTGTCGGTTTGACACTGATTGTGATTGGGCTAGTCATCTGGTTCATCATTGGCTTTTCTGTAGGACGAGCGGTCAGTTCGAGTGGTTCAAAATCATCAACTGTAGAGACTTCTCAAGCAAACCAATCCGCTATCAAAGAACAACCCGTTACTTATTTTAATCAATTTCTGCCCTTTGAAAGCGAATTTAACTATGATCCGAATACACAAGGATTTAATTTATTTTATGATTTGATGCGCTATTTTTCTTCTGTGAAGGTGCAAGAAGATGTACGGATCGATTCTTACAGTGTGAGTGGTGCAACCTATCAAGATGGGCTGCTGACGGTAAAATTTACTGTGTGGCCCAAGTCGATCAATCGTGAGACAATGACATCTTATTGGGGTAAAGTTTCCGATGACGGTTCTGTGCGGGATATTTGTTGGCAAGTTAAGGTTGCTACGACTGCTCAAGGGGACAAAGCGATCACGAATGTAGATGCGGGAGATCTAAGTGCGATCACCGATAAGAACAATCAAATGACCACCTCAAAGGAAACGAATCAGACGATTGCGTATAAAACAGAAATTGGTAAGAGTCAATTGAAATTAACTTATGATAGCTGGAAACATCAAATCATTCTGCCCTATCCGTTAGATGATTTTTTTGGCGGCGAGTATAGTGGCGACAAACAAGCGCTGATCGCTGGCAGCTATATTTTGACTCCTGAACGGACTGGATTTATTCGAACGGAATATGCTAGTGAGGGCAGTCCAACTCAAAATGTCTATTATACTTATACGGAAAATCAAGGAAATACGTGGAAGAATGTTGCTCTGGCAGAGCAGACAGCAGCTGTACGTTTTCGCAAATTGACATTTGGCCAAGACGGTTTTGGTTACATTTTCTTATCGGGTGGCCGCGTAATGGGGCAGGAAGGTTATCTCTCATATGTGACCCAAGATGGTGGCAAAACTTGGCAGGAAAAGCAAGTGGCTAAGGGAATCAGCCGACTCTTGACGGACGCATGCTACCTCAACGAGAATGTTGGCTTTATGAGTTTCGGCGGAGTAACGCCAACAGAACCAAGCCTCTATGTGACGACAGACGGAGGAAACACATGGCTGGAAGCTGCTTTTGAAATGCCTGATGAATGGAAGAAGGTTTTCGTGGTTGCTGAAGCACCTTATCTAGAAGATGGAAAGTTGAAAGTTATGGTCAATCAAGGTCCCATGGGGGATTACAAAGGTGGTACAGTCAAAGGTGTATTTACCTCAGAAGACAATGGCATGACGTGGACGTATGTCTCTGAAATAGATTCAACGACTGATGAAGGCTAAGCTCGATTAAATTTTGTTTAAAAGTCAGCGACAAAAACTGTAGAAGATCACTATAGATGTTCTCAAAAGAATTGCAAGAAATTTTTTTTGTGATAGACTATGGCTAATCTTGCATTAGTGCGAGTCTAAATAAAATGTAGAGTGAGGGAGTAACGTGGCAACGAACAAGGTGATCCTTACTGGGAAAATTAATGAGATGCCCAGTCGAGAACAACTGGCTTCTGCAGCAGCAAATAATACGTGTGTACGGTTTAATTTAGCAGTCGCTGCACAGTGGCAAACAAGCGAACAGTTGCAAACAGAATGGTTTGCTTGTGTTATCAACGGCAAGCAAGCAGAAACTTTTTTGCGGTATACCCAGAAAGGTGCAAGTGTTAAAATCAATGGACATTTGCATATGTGTCCTTTTGAAACCAAGGAAGGACAATCTGTCTATGGTGCCGAAGTTGTAGTAGATAGTTTCCAATTGCTGGAATTGCCGCCAGAATCTCTACAAGAAACCGTCGAATCGATCGCTCAGCCTGCGGTCTCACCTAATCGTCGTCAGGAAGCTTCTGATACGGATACATTGAAAAATCAAGTATTAGAATTTTTGAAGGATGAACATTTTATTTAAGACCTAAAAGGATGTTCCCCATTTCTTCATCTTCTGAACTGGTATCGGACATCCTATTTCAAAAAAAGTGCGGCAAAAAAGAGACGAAAATGACCTTCATAAGCCTGCTCAAACGAGTAATAGTTTGTCGATTATTAAAATAGTAAAGAACAAAGTGTTGAAAAACGAAACTTTTTTAAGAAAAGACTTCCCATGCAGGAAGTCTTTTTTTGGGAGCAGATTTCTTTGTGGGCGGATTATGAAAAACTTTTTTTTGTGCCAAATAATGGCCTCCTTTGTCTTGACAGACTAAGGATTATCAAGACAAAAGAGAAAAAAGAACAAGAAGAATTCTTTCAGAATGGGAAAAGAATAAAGGGTCTTTTTTTATCATTAAATGATGAAAAGGACTATAAGAAAGTCAATCATTTTAAAAAAAAATTAATAAAAATTCTTGCAAATTCTCATAGTTATCTGTAAAGTGTTACTTGTAGTCAGCAAATAAAAAAAGAAGGAGGGATTACGATGCAAAACGTTACAGCAAAATTCGCAAACAACAAAATAGTAGTTAATCCCTTATTCGGTAATCCGTTAGTACACAGATAGTGTCGATATTTTTTGACGTTATGCTCTGTCCTTTTTCCGAAAGGGCAGAGCTTTTTTGTGTACTTTTTTAGATTGAGAGGGAAGAAAATGAAATATATTTTACAACAATTAACGACGTATTTTAAAGCGCATAAATTGCGTTATGCAATCGTATTTATTTTTATGGTTATTGCCAGTGCGATGTATGTAGCACCGATCTATATTTTGCGCTTATTCATTGATGCACTGATTCAAGATGACTTTACGATGGCAATTTTGATTCGCTATGTCAGCTTGTTTGCCGGTGCGATACTTTTAGGCTATATTGCAGAATTTATTTGGACATTTAATTTATTTATCGGATCATACGATTTGCAAAAGCAATTGCGTCAGCAATTGATGAAGCATTTCTTAAACATGGGGGCTCCCTTTTATCATCGGTTTCGAACGGGAGACTTAATGACTCGTTCTAGTGACGATGTTCAAGTCATGGGAATGACCGTAGGCTATGGGTTGATGGTTTTCTTGAATACGAGTCTCTATTTGAGTTTCATCGTTGCCATGATGGCGATTACAGTCTCTTGGGTATTGACAATCATTGCACTGATTCCTATGCCCCTCTTGGCGTACTACATTTTCAAATGGGGTTCGCAAGTAGATAAAGCTTTTACAGAAGCACAAAACTCTGTTTCAGAGATGAATAGTGAAGTGTTGGAGATCATCGATGGTATCCGAGTGGTACGGGCATTCGGCTTAGAAGCAGCAACGACGCAGCAATTTCAGCAAAAAACAACAGAAACTCGTGAAAAAAACGACATCGTTTCCGAGATTGATTCCCGTTTTGGGCCGCTGATTACAATCATTTTGGCGATTAGTTTTGTGATGAGTTTCGGGATCGGGGCTTTCCTAGTAGCCAATCAACAAATCACTATTGGTGCGATGGTATCTTTCCAAGTCTATCTAACGATGGTGGTTTGGCCGATGATTTCAGCAGGAGATCTGGTAAATGTGATGCAGCAAGGGGCTGCTTCTTGGCGTCGGATCAATGAAGTATTGCAGACTGGCGATCAGCTAGAATCTACAGGACAACAACTTGTACCGATGATCCAAACAATTGAATTCTCTGAGTACAGTTTCAAATATCCGAATACGGAACGATTTGTCTTACAAGACGTTGATCTGACTATTACCAAAGGAGAAGTGTTGGGGATCGTCGGCAAAACAGGTAGTGGTAAGACTTCCTTGCTACGTCAGTTCGGACATCGGTACCCGTATTCAAATCAAATGCCAATGATCAATGGGCAGCCTTTGACTGCTTTTCAGACAGAAGAGATTCGTCGTCACTTTGCGGAAGTTCCGCAAGAGCATACGTTGTTTTCACGAACGATTCGCGAAAACCTATTGTTCGGGGATCCAGGAGCATCCGAAGAACGCTTATGGCAAGCGTTATCACTCGCATGTTTCGCTGAAGACATCAAACGGATGCCAGAAGGTCTTGAAACATTAGTCGGTGAAAAGGGAGTTTCTTTATCAGGGGGTCAAAAGCAACGTTTGTCGCTAGCACGGGCCTTTCTGCGAAGGAGTGATGTACTGTTGCTGGATGATGCTTTGTCAGCTGTCGATGCAAAAACAGAGCAAACGATCATCGCAAACCTTAAAGCAATGACAGATGCACCGACTTCGATCATCGTGACCCACCGCTTATCCGCCATCACGGACGCCGATCAAGTGATCGTTTTGGAAGATGGGCATGTTATCCAAAGAGGGACCCATCAGGAGCTGATCGCAGTTCCTGGATGGTACCAAGAGCAATATTATCATCAACAGTTAAAGGAGGACGATCAAGATGTTCTCAACGATTAAGCGCCTGCTGTCTTATGTAGGCTATTACAAAAAACAATTTTCGATCGGTGCAGTATTGCTACTGCTAGGTGCTGCACTGGAATTGACATCACCGCTGATTGCCAAACGATTGATTGACGGCGTCATGACTCCATCGGTTGAGACAGGGAATTTGAATATCCTTTTCTTGATCCAATTATTAGCGGGTTACTTGCTGATCAATTTGATTGGCTCGCTCTTTCGTTATATCAGCTTGCTGCAGCTGCGTAAAATGTCAAATCGCATTGTGAAGAAAATGCGGGACCAGCTTTTTGACCATATGCATCAATTGCCCGTTTCTTATTTTGATCAGATTCCTGCTGGGAAAGTAGTCGCGCGAATCACGAATGACACGGAAGTTTTGCGCTCCAATTTCTATGTGATTGTCATCAGTAATTTGATGAGCAATATCATTCAAATCATTGGGGCTTTCTTGGCACTCTTTTTCCTGAATCATACTCTAGGATTGGCTATGCTTATTCTGATTCCGATTCTGGGTATTTGGCAACATGTCTATACGAAGTATGCTTCCCGTTATAATATTGCCATGCGGGAATATATTTCTCAAATCAGTGGTCAGTTAAATGAATTTGTTCAAGGAATGGCAGTTATTCAGGCCTTTCAGAGAGAAGGCCAACTGCAGAAAGAATTCAATGAAACCGTCGAGAAATGGTTTCAGACAGGTCGAAAGTATCTGTTATTGGATTCGAGTATTGCCTGGGGATTGGGCAATCTTTTGCGGAATTCAACGATCCTGATTCTGATCACGACATTATCGGCATTCTTCTTGGATGGTCGGCTCGCTATCTCCGCAGGTTTGCTTTATGCCTTTATTGATTATATCAATCGACTCTATGACCCAATCGAAGGTCTGGTCCAAACGATCACCAATGTTCAGCAATCGCTAGCTGCTGGCAAACGAGTCTTCGAGTTTGCTGATCAGCCAATTGAAAAACAGCAAGAAGCAGTTATTGCGATCAAAGAAGGAAATGTTTCTTTCAATCAAGTAACCTTTGGATATGACCCAGAGCAAGCTGTTTTACATGAGATTGATTTTCAAGTATCTGCAGGTGAAACAGTCGCATTAGTAGGGCATACAGGATCTGGGAAATCCAGTATCTTGAACTTACTGTTCCGTTTTTATGACCCTCAAGCAGGGACTATCACGATCGATGATCAAGTGATCGAAGCATTTGACCGTCACAGCGTTCGTCGTTCGATGGCGATCGTGATGCAAGATCCCTATCTGTTTACAGGAACGATTGCCAGTAATATCGGTATGAATGATCCGTCAATCACGGAAGAGATGATCCTATCCGCATTAGAACAAGTTGGTGCCGGTTACCTGCTGACGCGTTACCCGAAAGGTATCCATCATCCCGTCGTAGAAAAAGGCAATGAGTTTTCCAGTGGCGAACGTCAATTGATCAGCTTTGCCCGTGCTTTGGTATTTGATCCAAAAATCTTGATTCTAGATGAAGCAACGAGTCACGTTGATACCGAAACGGAGTCGATCATTCAAAAAGCAATGACGGTCTTGCAAAAAGGACGGACCACTTTTATGATCGCTCACCGCTTATCAACGATTAAGCAAGCAGAGCAAATCCTAGTTTTAGATCAAGGTAGAATCGTTGAACGGGGCAACCATGCCAGTCTGGTACAAGCTGGGGGAATCTATCAGCAAATGTACCAAATGCAGTCAGAGCAACTCTGATTCATCAAGGATAAGACTCACTTTTTTAATAAGATAGAAGAAGCGTCAAGCCTAGGAATTTCCTTGTTTGCTTGACGCTTTTTTAGAGCAGTCTTTACTAACCGCTAATCGGTCAATGGCTGGATGTCACTGAGTTTGGCTACGCCGTAGTTGCCCCCTTCTAAAAGTTCGACAGTCGCTGTATTGCTCAGTAAGCGAATGATCTTGATCTTTTGTAAGGTAGGTTGTCCGATTACTTTCGCTAAATAGAATTTACTTGTACAAAGTTCTTCTTTTTTCATAAGCTTCACCTTCTTTTTTAGAGTTATACCATAGAAGTCCTTTTACAAGGAAGGCGTTTCACAAAACATTCAAACTTTTTTCGTAATTTGACAATAGCTGTCTTTATCCTATCCTCTTAAATCAAGACTTACCTGCACAGAAAGAGGGAAAAGAGGAAAAGGACAGCTAACGTTTGTAAAAAGAAAAAATCTGCCGTAGAATGAGAAAAAATAAGCGAAATGAGATGATTGGATGAAAGTTCTTTTAGTGGGACATACCGGAACGTTAGGGAAAATTTTGCTGGCTGGTTTACAAGACAAATCTGTTGAGGTTATCACGGCGAGTCGAAGTGCAGGGGACTACCGGGTGGAGATTGCTGATCCAGAAAGTATTCGGACGCTGTTTGCAGAGATCGGTACTGTAGATGCTATTATTTCCGCAGCGGGTAGTACCGTCTTCAAACCTTTTGCGGAGTTGACACCGGAAGAAAATCAGCGCTCCATTGACAGCAAGCTGCAAGGCCAAGTCAATCTAGTGTTGATCGGACAGCATTATTTAACGGAGGGTGGCAGTATCACGTTGACCTCAGGCATCATTCAAGACGAGTTTATTCCGATGGGTACTTCTTCGGCATTGGTGAATGGCGCAATCGGTGCTTTTGTTGCTTCAGCGGCGTTAGAAATTGGTCGTAGCATTCGTATCAATGCGGTCAGTCCGAATGCGCTGGCAGGCTCTTGGGAGACCTATGCTCCCTCATTCCAAGGCTTTCTGCCTGTCGCGGATGAAAAAGTTTTTGCTGCCTATGAAAAATCAGTTTTTGGTATCATGACAGGACGGACCTTTACTGTTTATTAAAGCCGTCACTCGCTAAAAAAAGCCGTCAGAAGAAGCAAATTCTTCTGGCGGCGTTTTGGTTTACGAAACAGGTTGTGGGTGAATATCAGGCATCGTTTGGAGTAGATAGTTTCTTGCGAAAGTCACATCCGTGATCCAAGGCAAAACATCTGCCTTCGACAACAAAACAGGCATCCGATCATGGATTGGTGCAATCGTTGCATTGGGCTTGGTCGTCAAAATAATGGATTCATCTTCCGAACCGCTGGCAGTAGAATGGTTCCGATAGAAACCAGCAAGGTAGAGGGGCTCCGAGGAGTCAAAGAGAAACTTGTGCTTATCGCTATCCCACTCATAAAAGCCAGACATTGGAAAGGCACAGCGTTTTTCCAGAAATGGCTTCTTGAAAGTACGTTTTTCTTCTACGGTTTCTGCTCGGGCATTGATTAAAAGTTGGCCTTTTTTGAAACCAGTAAAGCCCCAATGGGTTAGGATCGGTACGATTTGCTGCGAGTCATCGGCAATCAGCGTGACGACCTGGTTGGAAGGGAAAACTTCATCAACAGCGATTTTTTTGTTTTGTTCTTTGGCTATCGTGACTAGTTCTTGATAATAATCAGACAGCTCACCTGTCCTTGGATCAAATAAATATCTCCCACACATGGTGTTTCCTCCTTTTTAGCAATGCTGTGAATTCCGGCTGGTCTACAGATTCAATTTATCAGCAAAAGAGATAGGCGTATAGCAAAATGCTTAGCAGCCATCCTATTTTGGACGAACTGCTTTGCCTTGAGGTTCGTTTGAGATACCATCCATTCCACCGGCATGACCACCAACGAGATTCGCCCGTGCAATCGCTCGTCCGCCTTCTAATTTGCTGGCAGCATGAACGATTGAAGTAAATCCATATTTGGCGCGAATTTTATCGATCAGTAAATCAAGCTTTCGCTGTTTTAGTTGTTCTTCCGGATCTTGGAACAAATCGAGCTGAACGCTTTGGGTAAAAACCAGTCTCGAATAAGTGATCCCCACATGACGAACCACTTGTCCTGTGTAGTATTTGCGAAATAAGAACAGTGCGTGAGCAATCAATAGTTTGGTGTTATCTGTCGCAGGGATTTTCATTTGGTGGGCAAAGCCCTTCTGTGTCTCTCCAAAAGCTGTTCCAATATAGAGATGGATACATTGTGTTTGGCAGCCTTCACGGCGGATTCGGGCGGCGACTTGTTCTGCCATTTCTTTGATAACTAATTCGATCTCGCTCTGCAAGTAATAATTTCGATTTAAGACTTGATTATTGCCATAACTTTTTTCCATTGTCTTTGGGGCTGGTTCTGCTAAAATCGTTCGATCGATCCCGTTGGCATGGTGGTATAATTGTTCCCCCATGATGCCCATACGGCTGCGCAAAAAATCTGGATCAGCATGAGCCAATGCTTTGATCGATTCGATCCCCAACTGAGTCAATCGTTTTTGGGTTCGAGAACCAATCCCCCAAAAATCAGTCATCTGCGAAATTCCCCATACTTTGCTTTCCACATCTTGATATGTCCATTCGGCAATGAAGGTGGGATTTTTCTTTGCTTCGGTATCGAGGGCCAATTTTGCAAGAAGAGGATTATCACCGATCCCGACAGTTACCCGCAGTCCGGTCGCTTTGAAGACATGGGCTTTGATTTTTTCTGCCATTTTGTGCCGCTTCTCGCTTCTAGAAAGAGAAGGATCAGGAAAAAATAAATGCAACGTTTGCGTCACATCCATCAGCGACTCATCAATTGAATAGAGTAAGAGATCTTCATCCGCCACATAGTTCCGATAAACGTTGTTGACTGTCAAATTTTCTTTGATATATAGATTCATGCGAGGTGAAACTTTATATAGATCCGGGTGGTTGGGCAAGTTGTCAGCACGAGTGACATTGGTGATCCCCAGAACAGTTTTCGCCATTGGCGAAGCTGCCAAGACTAATCCGTTTCCTGTGTTATCTGAATGAGACATGACTACTAGCAAGGCGGTCAAAGGATCTAGCCCTCTCTGGACACATTCGACAGATGCATAGAAAGATTTTACATCAATGAACAAAATATCCCGTAACGGTTCTTCTTCATAATTAAATCTTCCCATCAAAAACGCCTCCCTAATTGTATAATACAAACATATGTTCTCTTTTGTAAAGCGAACACACCTTAAAACTTTTGATTTTTGTAAAATCATCGCGACAATTAAAAACAGCTGCAACAAAAAAAGCCCTTGAGAAGGGCTTTAATGACATAAAAGCAGAACAGAAGCTGGCACTAATAATCACGCGATGAGCTATCCTGTAATTTTTTCATTGCAGAAAAACAAGAGGGGATTTCCGTGACAAACTAAAATGAGTTTCGGCTGATGACGACAAACAATAGCTGGTTTTTTATTGTACTTTTCGTCAAACCTTCATTCTTTTTCGTTATAATAAAGGTATAGTGAATGAACGAACAAAAGGCTTAGATAAGTAATGCAAGCGATTACTGAACGTTGCCGCTATCTACTGGAATCCCTAGTGTAAAGGTCGTTCCATAGACGGTGCTTTTTACTTGTAAGATCCAATCGTTTTTCTTAGCAATCGATGAGACGATGAATAAGCCGAGACCAGTTCCATTGGACTCTGTCTTCGTTGTGAAAAAAGGCGTGAACATTTTACTTTCTATTTCTTTCGGGATCCCTGGACCATTATCTGTCACGGTAAGTTGCGCAAAATGTTTGTCGCAATAAGCAAGTGAATGGTTTTGGAATGCTGTCAACTGCTTATCTGCTGCTGCACTAAGTCTGACTTGGATGTGGGGGTTTTCTGGCTGAGCCTGATAAGCATTGGTGATCAAATTGTATAAAATAACTTGTAAGTCACTGGCTTCAATGAGTGCAGTGCCCACAAAAGAAGCTTGATAGGACAATGTGACTTTCTTTGGTACGAGTACGCGCATGGTGTCAATGGCTTCTGATACCACTTCTTCGATCGAGAGGGATTCTTTCGTTTTGATTCCAGTCTTAGTAAAGCGCAATACATTCGTAGACAGGTTTTGGCCTTTTTGCGCTGCTTGGTAGACTTCATTTAGATCAGCAACGAGCGCTTCGTTTGACTGGTATTCTTCAATCAACAGTTGCAGATTTCCGATCATCGGAGTAAGAAAATTATTCATATCATGAACAATGGTAGTGGTTAGCAGACCTACTGTTTCCAATTGCGATTTTTGCATCATTGATTTTTCAAGGGCATGCTTTTCCTTCAAAAAATTTTGCCGTTCAACTAAACGCAGATTTTCGATATAGGTCCGGTTTTGGCGATTGTAATGACTAAAACTGACTGCTAAAAGAATGATGATTGCTAAGAGAATGGTCAGTAAGCCAAGTATGATCAGATTTTTTTGCAGTGCGAGTCCATTTCGTTCATAAAAGTCCGATGAACTGGCAACGATCCAGCGTGCATCCCCAACCGTAATCCATTCATAGGCTGAGATTTTTAAAACTTTTTTGGGGTCTTCTTCTGTCCACCAGTAAGAATTGTAGCTTAATGTTCCTTTTTCATTGGTCTTTTGGACATCTTCTAAATGAGCCAAATCGCTGTAGTCGAGGTCAGGATATTTCAGCTTTCGCCCATTGATGATGTCTAATCCGATTTGTTCGGTGGAAGGGTGCATGAGCACTTTCATTTCTTCATTTTTGACCATCGTATAGCCATTTTGGTTTTCTGTTG
Organism: Enterococcus sp. 125944; assembly: GCF_051909435.1. Taxonomy (NCBI): domain Bacteria; kingdom Bacillati; phylum Bacillota; class Bacilli; order Lactobacillales; family Enterococcaceae; genus Enterococcus; species Enterococcus sp. 125944. The sequence goes on from NZ_JBQASY010000004.1 coordinate 191,031, forward strand.
TGTCAATCTCTTGCTGATATAGCTCTTCAAGATTGATTGGCAGAACCAAGATAGATTGAAGCACATGATGCTTGTCATAGACCGGTCGATATAAATTGACATAAGACGTATCATCAGCAAAGTAAGCTTCGCCGTTTTGAAGAACCGACCCCTTTAAAGCTTTGAGATAAAGGGGATCTTGATCAAAAGCCGTGACTTTGACAGGTTCTTTAACAAATTGGTCAGCATGGATGTCTTTGCCAGAAAGGAGAGTGCCCGTTGGTGAAACAAGATATAATCCGGCGGCAGCCGAGGTCTTGAATAGGAGACTGTTGTCCAACTGAGTGTCTTCGATCAGTTCATGGTAATTTTTTTCATTAAAAATATTCGAAGCATAATCTTCCAGTGCTAAAGTGTAAGATTTGATTTCCAATCGCAATATTTTGATTACAGAGTCATTGATTTTGGCTAGTTGATTCTCCCCCATTTTTAACGCATGTTTTTGTGTCTGCTGATAGCTGTTTGCTGTGATGACCATTCCTAATACAGTCAAAAAGAGGACGGTCATCATTCCTAGAACAAGCAATCTGCTTGAAGGCTTTTTCATAAAAAACGCTCCCTTTAATAATTTGATCCAAAGAACTAGGAGGAAAAAAAGTGAGAAACGAAAAAATTCTTGTCGTTGATGATGATCCAGCAATACGACGATTGATATGGAAATCACTCCAATCGACCGGAATCTTGATTTATCAAAGTGATTCGGTTGAAAAGACAGTCGATATCATGACACGGGTAAAATTTGATTTATTTTTATTGGACATTAGTTTAGAACATGAAAACGATGGGTACTATCTTGCTCAGATTATACGTGAAGAAGATCCACTTGTCCCGATCATTTTTCTCAGTGGCAAGAAAAATGAAGAAGACATCATTACTGGATTGGAAATGGGTGGAGATTATTATATTACCAAGCCATTTTTGCCTAACTTATTAAGAGCACAAGTAACAGTGACCCTTGATAGAGGGCAAGTTCTCAAAGAGCATCGTGCCCTTTCAAAAGAGAGCAAAATCATGATTGGGGATTTCTGCTTTGACAAGTCCCGCTACCAACTCTACAAAAAGGAAGAGCCAATCAAGCTCTCATCCAAGGAAACAAAATTGATGCAATTTTTTATAGAAAACCCGGATCAAGTTTTTTCGAAAGAACAAATCTATCAAAGCGTATGGAACGGCAGTGAGCTAGACGCAAATACGGTCATGGTTTTTATCAATCATTTAAGAAATAAGATTGAAGATGATCCAAAGCAAGCTCGCTATATCAAGACAGTATGGGGATTAGGCTATACCTTTTTGCCCGATGGTGTTTAAAGGATCTCTTCTAGTTGAGCAAAATAAATACCTAATGCCAATAGATCTGCAGAACCTCCAGGACTTAAGTGGCGTTGAGTCAAAATCCTATCATAGCTTTGTAATTCATCAAGCAATTCTTCTTTTGAGAAGGGGGCTTGGTGAATTTTTTTGCTTTCTTCTTTCACTGTTTGCCAAGCGGATAAACCACCGCGATGCAATAAATTCCCATCTTCGATCTCACTCATCAAGAAAATCAGTCCCCGCAATAAACGCTCCTCCATTGGGAAATCAACAGTTGTCCGTAGAAACGGGAGTAGTTTGTGCGACAAACTAGGGTAGCCTGCTGCGGCTTCTCCTCGAATCCCGGTTATTCCGTATTCCAGATAAAGCTTTTCGCCATAAGTGAGCTGGGTCTTTATCTCTAAGTCTTTGAAATCTTCTGCGAGTAGGTGGTTTGTCATTTGCTGCGTGTAAGTCAAAATCCTCTCACTATCTTCTTTTATTAAAGGCAATGCCTTTTCTTGCAAGTACCAGCCAGTCGCCCCTAAAATGACTGCAAAAGAAAAATTGGCTCCTTTATGCGTATTGATGGCATGTGTTGCACGCAGCATGGCTTTTTCTGCAGCTACTCCGATTTTTCTAAGCTTATCAAACAACTCCCTAGGGGTTCCTTTGTGTGTCAGCCCTGCATGTAGGTACTGTTGAAAATACGGACGTAAGCTGATCGTGCTATCGATAAATGTGAATAAGTTCATGTCTTGGTGCGCACCGGTTGTCAAGGGATCCACAAGTCCAGGTTTAGGACTGAGACTGACTTCATAGAACAATGCTTTGATGGCATAGTCGGTAATCTGGTTCGAAAGGGACTCAGTCAATTTGTCTACGCTCCATTTCCGCCAAAATAAACTGCAAGGATCGATCAAGGTGTTCATGCGTGATCAGCGTGATTTGTTCGACATTTTTTGTTTTCATCCCGCGAAAAATCAGCCAGTGTTCTTCCAATGCTTTATCTCTTCGTTTCGTCGAACGGATAGCGATGTCGCGAAAATAAACGAGATAGGCTTGTAGTTCTAGGACAATTGATTTTAAGCGAGGCATTTGACTTTTTTCATAGATAAATGCGTTGAAATCAGAGAAATTTTTTAAAACCAGCTCTATTTCATCGGCCTCATTATATTGTTCCCCTTGTTCTAATAATGTTTGCAGTTCTTGGAAATCTGCTTCAGTCATTTGATTCATGGCTTTGATCGTTGCTAGGGTATCTAATGATTTACGGATATCATAAATTTCGTAGGCATCTTTGATACGAATACCTTTGACGACGATTCCCGCTTTAGGAATATGTTCGACAAGTTTTTCATTCACTAATTGCTTCATAGCCAGGCGAATAGGAGTTCGACTAATGTTCAATTCTTCAGCAAAGACTTTCTCGTTGATTCGAGTACCTGCTGGAATATCACCAAGGATGATGGTTTTTCGAAACGCTTCATAAATCAGAACGTTTAATGTTTTGTTTTGTGTTAAATCAAGATTTTTTTTAACGGCTTCAACTATATTACTCATTTATTTTCCTCATTTCTCATGATACCTCTGAAAATAAAACATGCTAGTAAATTTTTTTCAAGATTTTCTTTGATTTCCTCATGTATTACTAATAAAAATAGGGACGAGACCGCAATGACGACCCGTCCCAATCAATCCTGAATATTATTGTGGAATGTAAAGCGGCATATGACCTAATAACACAATGGTAACGATAAAGATGACAAAGATTCCCAATGCATATTTTGCTGATTCTTTTTGCCATTGACCCATATCCAATCCAGTCAAACGTAACAGCAAGTAGATAAAGGCAACCAATGGGCTTAATAAGTGGAACGCCTGTCCCATCAATGAAGCAAGAGCCATCTGCATATTGGTAAAGCCATAAGCACGCCCTGCTTCTGCTAATACAGGTAGCACACCAAAATAGAAACCATCATTTGAGATGAAGAAGGTACCTGGCGCAGAAATAAGGGCGATAACTAGCCCCCAGAAGCCGGCTAATTCTTTCGGAATAATGTGAGTAAAGCTGTTAGCCAATGCTTCTGCCATACCTGAACCTTGGAACAATCCCATAAATACGCCCGCTGCAAAGACTAAGATAACGACTTGAACAGCATCTCCGCCATTGGCTCCAATTCGTGAAGATTGGTCTTTTAAAACAGGGTAGTTGACCATTAAAGCAATACACGTTCCAACTAAGAACAACAAAAGTGGTGGCAGTGCAATCGAATCAATGAATGAGCTAGCTACGAGCCATGCAATCAATCCAATCGTCAAGATACCATTGAAAAGAAAGTTTTTTGGCCGGCGAATCTGTAGTGTTTCAGGGTCTGTTACCGTTGTCATTTCTTCGATTTCATCTGCAGTCAATTCAGTGATTCCTAAGCGTGCCCGTTCCTGTTTCCCCATTCTGCGAGCAACAAAGAAGATGACATAAAGAACTGAGATGATCATTCCTGGTGCCAGATAAGTAAGGATATCGGCATCAACTTCTAAAACGGCCATAGCTCGAGCAGTAGGTCCTCCCCAAGGGAGCAAGTTCATGATGGTATTTTGCAAGATCACCAGTACCCCAAGGTTCATCATTTTCATGTTTAATTTTTTATAAATCGGAATAAAGGCTGAACAGCAGATCAGGGTAGTGGTCGTTCCATCCCCATTTAAAGAAACGGTGGCCGCAACGACGGCAGTTGCCATCAAAACTTTCATCGGATCGCCTTTTGCGAAATAGATCATTTTTTTGGTAATTGGATCAAATAATCCAGCGTCCAGCATGATCGAGAAGTATAGTATCGCAAACAGCAACATAATCCCCGTATTAGAAGTTGTTTTGATTCCTTCTAGAACAAAATCCCCGATGTTTCCTTCTTTGGATACTCCTGACACCATTGCAACTAAGGTGAAAATCAAAGGAATGACCACCAAAGAAGTGAATGGAGACATTTTCTTTTTCATGATTACAAACATAAAGACAATAATCATGGCATAAGATAAAACCGTCAATAACATATTTTTCTTCCTTTCTACAACTGATTTAATAATTTCTGTTTTTGTAAACGGTGCCAATTCATTCCAATAAAAAACAAAGCTTCATGCCTTTGGGGGAGAAAGACACGTATTGGAAACAATTAGCTTTTCCGTTTGACGACTATAGAATAAGCAATATTCATTTGATAAGATAGATTGAATTCTGAAAAAGAACAGGAAAAAAACAATTTGGTATAGGTGTTCTTAAAAGAGGCTTAACAAGATATTAATAAAATCTTAACGGCTGATAAACGTTGATTTAACAATGTTTATCAGCCTTTTTGTTGTAAGGTGAAGAAATAGGAACAGAAAAAAAACAATAATCTTTGATTTAGAACTACCGGATTGGTCCATTATCAATATAATGTGGTTGAGAACGAAAAAAATGAAAGGAGTAACTTCATGGGATTATTCGCCCGACTGTTCAAAAAAAGTGAACCACATCAAGAAATAACAAAAACATCTTCTGAAACGCTCGATGATAATGAATCTGAAATGAAATGGAAAGCGGTTCCTGCATATATCGAAGCTAGTGAAGAAGAATATCAACTTGTTAGTTTGATCGCGACAGCCATTGCGGCAGGTGATCAACCTAAGAGCCAATTTGTGGTCAAGAAAGTAATGCAGCGCAATCCGGAGGCAAAACTTGTTTCCATCATCGCGTCAAGTCTAGCTGCTGGATTAAATGAAAAGAGTCAGTTTGTTATTCGAAGAATCAATAAAAATTAGCATTTTGGAGGAAAAACAATGTTACGTAAATTTAAAATTTCGATTGATGGCAAAGAATATCTAGTAGAGATGGAAGAAATCGGTGGTACACCACAACCTGTGCTACCCGTTCAACCTGTAGTTGAAACACCAGCTCCGCAAACCGCAACACCAGCCGCATCCGAGGCACCATCTGTTTCTGAGGCACCCATTGCCGCAGGTGCAGATGCCATGCCTTCTCCAATGCCGGGAACGATTTTGAGAATCTTGGTGAATGTTGGAGATACTGTGGCGGAAAATCAACCATTGATGATATTAGAAGCCATGAAAATGGAAAATGAGATTGTTGCCGGAAAAGCGGGAACAGTAGCTGGTATTCATGTCAATCAAGGAGAGATGGTCAATCCTGGTGACCCATTGATTACGATTCATTAATAGGGATGAATCAATAAAAAATTTAATGAATAGAGGAAGTGACGTTAGTGGAAACTCTGATTGAAGGCTTTTTAGGGATGGGACAAGAACCCGGACGGATTGTCATGATGGTAGTCGGTGGCATCCTGATGTATTTAGGAATCAAAAAAGAATATGAACCAACACTACTAGTTCCGATGGGACTAGGAACGATTTTAGTAAATTTCCCGAACTCTGGTGTTTTGAGTGCTGGCGGGGAACCTGGTCCTTTTCAAGTATTGTTTGATATGGGGATCTCAACCGAGTTATTTCCATTGCTTTTATTTATCGGAATTGGTGCCATGATCGACTTCGGTCCGCTGCTCCAAAATCCTTTTCTGCTTTTATTTGGGGCTGCAGCCCAATTTGGTATTTTCTTTACGATTATCGTCGCTGTCTTATTAGGATTTGATTTAAATGATGCAGCTTCCATTGGAATCATTGGAGCCGCCGATGGTCCAACATCCATCTTTGTAGCCAACACTTTGAATTCCAAATATATGGGAGCAATCATGGTTGCAGCTTATTCTTATATGGCTTTGGTGCCGATCATTCAGCCGGTTGCGATCAAGGCGGTCACAACGAAAAAAGAGCGTTCGATTCATATGAATTATCGCGCTGGCGAAGTCTCGCAAACAGCAAAAATTCTTTTTCCGATCGTTATCTCTGTCGTTGCCGGGCTCATTGCCCCTGTATCTCTGCCATTAGTTGGTTTCTTGATGTTCGGAAATCTCTTGAGAGAATGCGGCGTATTAGACCGACTTTCTATCACGGCTCAAAATGAGCTGGTAAACATCATTAGTATTTTGTTGGGGCTCTCTATCTCAGTAAAAATGCAGTATGAAGAATTTTTGCAAGTCGATACATTGATGGTGATCGCTTTAGGCCTGGTTGCCTTCATCATGGACTCTGTAGGTGGTGTCTTGTTTGCAAAAGTGCTGAACCTGTTCAGAAAAGAAAAAATCAATCCAATGATTGGAGCCGCGGGGATTTCTGCATTTCCTATGTCAAGTCGAGTGATCCAAAAAATGGCAACGGATGAAGACCCACAAAACTTTATTTTGATGCATGCAGCCGGTGCCAATGTTTCTGGTCAGATTGCTTCAGTTATTGCAGGTGGTTTATTGCTTGCCTTACTAACCTAAGAAAGGAGAGATTCGATGTCAGCAGATTTAATGAAATCACTGGAATTATTAGTGCTGGGATGGGGCGGCGTCTTCGTGGTTATCTTGATTATCTATCTTGCTTCGATGCTGCTTAGCAAACTTTTTCCAATCAAAAAATAAAAAGATAAAGAAGAGACGTTTATGTATTCATTAAAACGGCTATGGCTAAGAGATCAAGGAGTCTATAAACAGTGGGCTTCCTTGATGGATCGAGCCGGCCTGAATAAAGAGGAAGAACTTGATTACACAGTGGGAATCTACGATAACGATTTACTGGTTGCTACTGGATCCTATTATCACAACATATTGAAATGCTTGGTTGTTTGCAAAGCCTTTCAATCAGAAAATCTACTGACGGAAATCATTCAGCATCTGGTTGATCGCTTGGCAGAAGAAGGAGAACAACATTATTTCTTGTATTCAAAACCCAGCAATGAATTGATCTTTCGCTCACTAGGGTTTCAGAAAATCATCGCAACCTCAGAAATTCTTTTTATGGAACGAGGATTGCCAAATTTTGCGAGCTATCTTTCTACGCTGGCTAAAGGGAAAAAAATGGGGACCGGAAGCGGGATAGTGATGAATGCCAATCCCTTTACCAAAGGACATCAGTATCTTGTCGAGACAGCTGCGCAGCAGAGTCAGCAAGTTTATGTCTTTGTGTTATCCGAAGATCGTTCAGAGTTTTCGACTGCAGATCGGATGGAAATGGTAAAACGTGGAGTCGCACACTTGTCCAATGTAACAGTTTTTCCCACCAATGATTACCTTGTATCTTCCGCAACGTTTCCTTCCTACTTTCTGAAAGACAGTGCCATAGAAACAGTAGCGAAGATCCAGGCAAAGGTTGATGCGCAACTGTTTAAAGAGAAGATAGCACCTGTATTAGACATTCGGACACGGTTTGTCGGAGAAGAACCCTATTCAAAGGTGACCGATACGTATAATCATGCGATGCAGGAAATGTTTGGCGACTCATTAGAATTGGTTATTTTACCTAGATTGAGTATTGATGGTGAGATCATCAGTGCTACCAAAGTTAGAGAAGCCTTGAAAAATCAGGATGACCGCCGTTTGAGACAATTTTTGCCATCAACGACATATCATTATTTAAAAAACGAGAGGTGAAACCATATGGAAATTACACAAATCGCAGTAGCCGGTACAGTAGAGTCAAGCGACATTTTGATTACTGTCGAGCCGACTGAAGCAGACGAAATCCAAATTTCTTTGGAAAGCAGTGTAGAGAAACAATTTGGTCAACAAATCAAAAAGGTGATCGAAGAGACCATCAAAAATTTAGGGATCAAGTCTGTTCGAGTAGCTGCCGTTGATAAAGGCGCTTTGGATTGTACGATTCAAGCTCGAACCATTACCGCGATTCATCGGGCAGCAAAAAAAGACGCATATGATTGGAAGGAGATTGATTCATGGAACGCTTAAGAAGAACCATGATGTTTGTTCCAGGTGCAAATGCAGCAATGCTAAGGGACGCACCCTTATATGGTGCAGACTCAATTATGTTTGATTTAGAAGATGCAGTTTCTCTTAAAGAAAAAGACTCCGCGCGTACATTGGTTCACTTTGCATTGAAAACATTTGATTACAGCAATGTAGAAACAGTCGTACGGATTAATAGTTTGGAGGCAGGTGGCGCCCAAGATGTCGAAGCAATGGTTTTGGCTGGCGTTGAGGTTATTCGCTTACCAAAAACAGAGACGGCACAAGATATTTTAGATGTGGATGCGGTCATTACATCTGTTGAAAAAGACAATCAGATTCCAGTGGGCACAACGAAAATGATGGCAGCCATCGAATCTGCAGAAGGGGTATTGAACGCACGGGAGATTGCCAAAGCGTCAGAGCGACTGATCGGAATTGCTTTAGGAGCAGAAGATTACGTCACAAATATGAAAACCAAGCGCTATCCGGATGGACAGGAATTATCCTTTGCCCGCAACATGATTCTGCATGCAGCCAGAGCTGCAGGAATTGCGGCTATCGATACTGTCTATTCCGATGTGGACAATGTAGAAGGATTCCAAAATGAAGTGCAACAAATCAAGCAGCTAGGATTTGATGGAAAGTCAGTGATCAATCCACGACAAATTCCGTTGGTAAATGCTATTTATACACCGACAGACAAAGAAATCCAGAATGCCAAAGAAGTTATCTGGGGAATTCGCGAGGCCGAAGCGAAAGGCTCTGGAGTTATTTCAGTCAATGGGAAAATGGTAGACAAGCCAATCGTTGAACGTGCACAGCGAGTGATTGCATTGGCTAAGGCAGCGAAGTTGATTACGGAGGAGGATATTTAGGCATGGTCATGAATAAAGTAGGAAAAGATATTCCACAAGTATATGCTGACCAATACGGTGTTTTTGAAGGGGAATTGGCGCATATCGATACGTATCAAGAAGCAAGTCGTACCGTTACCCCCGTTCGTCCAAGAGATACCAAACTTCTTAGCAGTATTCGCGAGGCGATCGAAAAGACAGGGCTGAAAGATGGCATGACGATTTCCTTCCACCATCATTTTCGTGAAGGCGATTATGTCATGAATATGGTCTTGGAAGAAATTGCTGGTCTGGGTATCAAAAATATTTCTATTGCCCCTAGCTCCATCGCAAATGTCCATGCACCGTTGATTGACCATATCAAAAATGGCGTTGTAACCAATATTACTTCCAGCGGATTGAGAGACAATGTGGGTGCTGCTATTTCAGCAGGAATCATGGAAAATCCTGTTGTGATCCGTTCACATGGCGGTCGGGCTCGGGCCATTGCAGCTGGAGATGTGCATATCGATGTGGCTTTTTTAGGCGCACCAAGTGCAGATGCCTATGGCAATGCCAATGGTACGGTGGGAAAAGCAACCTGTGGTTCATTAGGTTACGCAATGATCGATGCAAAATATGCAGACAAAGTCGTGATCATCACAGATACGCTCGTGCCATTTCCGAATACACCAATCAGTATTCCGCAAACCGACGTGGATTATGTGGTTGAAGTGGAAGCAATCGGTGACCCACAAGGGATTGCCAAAGGAGCCACCCGCTTTACCAAAAATCCGAAAGAACTATTGATCGCGGAATACGCAGCAAAAGTGATCACAAATTCTCCTTACTATAAAGAGGGATTCTCCTTTCAAACAGGTACCGGTGGTGCTGCATTAGCTGTTTCCCGCTTTTTGCGCGAAGCGATGCTTAAAGACGGAATAAAAGCGAGCTTTGCATTAGGCGGTATTACCAATGCAATGGTGGAACTATTGGAGGAAGGATTGGTTGAAAAAATCATTGATGTACAAGATTTCGATCATTCTTCAGCCGTTTCATTAGGAAGCAATGCAGGACACTATGAAATCGATGCTGAGATGTATGCTTCACCGTTAAGTAAAGGATCAGTGATCAACCAATTAGATACCGCTATTTTGTCCGCATTGGAAATCGATACAGACTACAATGTGAACGTGATGACAGGATCCGATGGTGTGATTCGGGGAGCGTCAGGCGGGCACTCTGATACGAGTATGGCATGCAAAATGAGTCTCGTTATTTCACCCTTAGTGCGAGGCAGAATTCCAACAATCGTTGACAAAGTAAATACAGTGGTCACTCCAGGAACAAGTATCGATGTGATCGTGACAGAAGTAGGGATTGCCATCAATCCAGATCGTCAAGATTTGATTGAACATTTTAAAACACTAGATGTGCCTCAGTATACGATCGAAGAGTTAAAAGAGAAAGCTTACCAGATTGTTGGAACGCCTGAAGCCATTCATTATGGCGATAAAGTAGTGGCATTGATTGAATATCGAGACGGCACGCTCATTGATGTTGTGAGAAATGTGTAGCTTGTTATTTGAGGGACCGGAAGTTTCATTAGCAGAAGTATTGGCGGCTAGAGAACAGCGTGCAAAACGGCAAAAGGAGTTACTGGAGTCGGCGCCCCAATACACACTGCTATCTGCCACCATGAATATTCCCGGACCTGTCAAAACATCAGATGAGTTAGAAGCTGTGTTTAAAAGCTTGACGGATGAAGTCGAGCGAGCAGTGGCGGATGCCTTTTCATTCCTTCATCTTTATCGAAATGAAAAAACTGGCTATGAATATTTTCTTTTACTTCCTTTAAAAAAAGAAGAACTAAAGAAAAGGATGGTGGCACTTGAAGAAAGACATCCTTATGGGCGATTAGCAGATCTTGACGTGCTTTGGCTAGAAGCGGGTGAAGTGCAGTCCATCAGTCGCGAAGCGTTAGGCTATCCGAGACGGCGCTGCTTTCTTTGTGACAAGGAAGCAAAACTATGCGGACGATCGAGAACGCATTCAGTCAAAGCAATACAGCAAAAAATAAATGAATTAGTTTCAAAAGGAAGGATGCAAGCAGATGACTAAGAAAATTCAATTCATGGAAACAGTCTTACGTGATGGCCAACAAAGCTTGATCGCTACCAGAATGCCGACGTCAGATATGTTGCCCATCATCAAAACATTGGATGAAGTAGGCTACCATTCATTAGAAATGTGGGGTGGAGCAACCTTTGATTCTTGTATCCGCTTCTTAAATGAAGATCCTTGGGAACGTCTTCGACAGATTCGCCGTGAAGTGAAGAACACGAAATTACAGATGCTTCTTCGCGGACAGAATCTACTAGGATACAAAAATTATGCGGATGATGTGGTGCGAAAATTTGTAGAGACATCGATCAAGAACGGAATCGATATTATTCGCGTATTTGATGCATTGAACGATACCAGAAATTTGGCGACTTCTATCACAACAGCAAAAGAAGCTGGTGGTCATTGCCAAACAGCGATCTCTTATACAACAAGCGAAGTTCATACCGTTGAATACTTTGTGCAATTAGCAAAAGAAATGGCCCATATTGGAGCAGATTCGATTTGTATCAAAGATATGGCTGGTGTGCTGACACCTCAAATCGGATTTGAATTGGTCAGCCGAATCAAAGATGCTGTGGATCTGCCATTAGAGGTCCACACCCACGCTACTAGTGGTATTTCAGAAATGACTTATTTGAAAGTTGCAGAAGCTGGGGCAGATATTATCGATACAGCAATTTCTTCATTTGCAGGGGGAACGAGTCAGCCAGCGACAGAATCTGTGGCGATCGCATTAGAAGAACTGGGATTTGATATAAACCTGGACAAAAAGAAATTGGCTGAAGTTGCTGATTATTTCAATCCAATCCGCGATCGGTTCCGAGAGGAAGGGATCTTGAATCCTAAAGTCAAAGATACAGAGCCAAAAACACTGATCTATCAAGTGCCTGGTGGGATGTTATCCAACTTATTGAGTCAGTTGACAGAACAAGGTCTGCAGGACAAGTACGAAGAAGTATTGGCAGAAGTGCCGAAAGTGCGTGCCGACCTTGGATTTCCTCCTTTAGTTACCCCTTTGTCTCAAATGGTTGGCACACAGGCTTTGATGAATGTGATTTCTGGGGAACGCTACAAACTAGTCCCAACTGAGATCAAAGATTACGTTCGTGGTCTTTACGGTCGTCCTCCGGCACCAATCAAAACGGAGATCCAAGAAAAAATCATTGGGACGGAAGCGGTGATCACCGAACGACCAGCAGATTTGATTCCACCACAGCTCCCGGAATTCGAGCAAGAAATCAAAGAATATGCCAAAACGGAAGAAGATGTACTGATGTATGCACTTTTCCCAGCTCAAGCAAAAGATTTCTTGGGAAGACGAGAAGATCCGTTTTATGACGTAGCGATCCAGACAGTCGATGTGACTATCGAGATTCCATAAAAAGAAAATGACTGAAATGTTTCTGAGCGAGAAAACACTTTGTTTCAACTCAGACGTTTCAGTCATTTTTTTTGGCTAATAGAAGTGAAAAGGGGAAGAAATGGCCATTCAACAATTGATCGCAGCAGTGTATTTTTATTTTTGACAAGCGAGAAATAAAAACAAATAGAAAAAAGGATTTGCTAGAGAATATTTTTTAACAAAACAAAAAGAGTGGTCAACAATCAATGGTCGACGACTCTTTTTCAATAGTTTAGGTTATCCAATTTTTTTAACTCTCCCGCCAATTTTATTTGCGAAGCGTTCGGCATCTTCTTTGCATGTATAAGTCAAAGCAATTGATTTATCTCGAGTTCTTTTTCCTTGTGCTGTCAGATAACCATGAAATATCTTGATAGCATACACTGCACTATCCACCTCCTCTACCTTTAAAGAATAACAAAAATACCGCTTACAATCAAGAGGACTTTAACAAAAAATAACAATTTTATACAATTCGATGCCTGTTTTTGTCAAGATGACCGTTTTTTTCATAACTGGGTCCCTTTTTCTCGTATAAATCACGATAACTGGTGCTGCCAGAAGCTTGCAACTGAGTATAATTCCTCCGCAGGGCGTATAATAAGGAAAACGATTCAGTCAATAACGGCAATGAAAACCAGTAAGGAGAAAAGAGATGAAAAATTTTCAACTTAATTTTATTACCAATAAGGAAACTGTAAGATGGCTGAAAATCTTGCATACCTTCGAGCGAATACCAACGCGATCAGTCAAAGAACTAGCCCAATTCACAAAAAGCACTTCACGAACGATCATTGCCGATATTACCGGAATTCGGCAATATTTTCAGCAGTCGATTCTGATTGAAAACACGAGTTCAGGCTATTTGTTCAAAGAAACCAATCGAGAAGCGTACCAAACTAAAAAGCGGTCATTGCTTGAAAATGAACCACTCTTTCACATTATTGAAGGGATTTTTCAAAGGCAGATCAAAGAGATCGGAGAATGGGCCGATCAACTCCACTTCTCAGAAAGTAGTTTGCTGCGCTATTTCAAAATGGTAGAAAATGAATTAGCGCGCTATCGACTGACACTGTCCCTGAAGAAAGTGGATTTCATTGGAAAAGAAATCGATATTCGCAGTTTCTTTCATGATTTTTATTATGAATCAGAAATAACTCCACACACGGTCTTGCCATCAATTGCCATCCAGTCGATTGCCTTTGCCTTACAAAAAAAGCACTTCTTCAGCAGCTATCCCAATGTTTCTTTGGGAGATTTTAGTTATACTCTAATGATTACTTTAGAACGTGAGGGAGACTTGCTTATCGAGTCAGAAATGATTCAAGCGCTGAAAGAACGAGAGGCATTCCAGCGTTTTTCAGCTATCAATGATGTGATTGATGCGTCAATCGGCAAACGTTTGCCAGTGGAGGAATTATTGTATTTGTATGTGATGATTTTGTGCCGGCGTTCATTGACGGATCTGGCTGGAGAACAGCAGTTTATTCAGGAACTCCAGCCGAATGTTGGGATTACAGACTGTGCCCAACTATTTTTATCCGCTTTTGGCCAGCAGAGCAATGACCTTCAGAGAGACATGATCCTTGTGCGTTCTTTTTTTACTATGCTGTATTTAAAAGAACAGCTATCACCAGTGACAAATCAAAATATTCTTGATATTCATGAAGTTGTCCAAGAGAAATACCCAGATTTATATCTTGAGTTATTAGCATTCTTTACCGAACACCATCAGACAATCTCAGGGGGAAAGACAGCAGTAACAGAAATCACCGTGATGGCCGTCCTATTCATGGACTCACTAAAGGAAATCCATTGGGGAGCACCTAAAAATATTGCTTTTTTATTAGAAGGAAACTACCTTGTTTGTCAGAATATCCAAGCAATGGCTATCAAATATCTTGGCCGATTCCAGCACCTGTTTTTCCCGAATGCATTAGAGATGAACTTAGATTATTTAGAGCAGAATCATATTGATCTAGTAGTGACAAATTATAGTGAATATGTCAGTGATCAATTGATTGGAAACTGGCATTTGCTTTTTAAGTCAATTCCAGACGCAGAGGATTGGAATCGACTATTGTGGGAAATCAATCCTCGAATTATCAATGAATTTTCTTTAAGAAATGGTCAGTAACACTCAGTTTGTCTCGCAACAAAGGAGGTGTCAGTAGTAGCAAATAAGAGCAAGAGGCTAGAGTCACATCCAATCAATTTGATGACATAAATCAGACGATCACGTACTGCTAGGTATCCGCTGTCAGCAGTACGTCGCTGAAGAATAAAAAAACTTCGTGTTTAAAAGAGCGTATTTGCTTATGAATAGGCTCTTTATTTGAGGTGTCGATTAGATGAGAGGAGTGTGTGGTTTGGGAAGAGCGTTGCTATTACCCATTTTATCAGTATTTAGTCTTGGTAGCTGTCTTAGTTCTTTTTTGATGGTTGTTGTTTATCGTTTGCCCCGTCAGGAATCATTGGGAGGCCGCTCTCATTGTGAGCACTGTGGAAAGGTACTAACCCCATGGCAGCTGATCCCTATTTGGTCATTTTTATTCTTAAAAGGCAAGTGCAGGAATTGTTTGGTACCGATTAATCGCAAGTATCCAATAAGTGAAATCGTTGGTGGGATCCTGTTGGTCATATTGTATATATTTTAAGGAATTGGAGGGAAAACAAAAGGGCAATGATTGAGCAGGAGTCAAGACGAAACAAAGCGAGAAATGATCAGAGGGAACAATCAAGAGGAACCAAATTATAGCCTGGCAGTATCCAGAACGAAAAAAGGATGGGGGATTAGGGTGGTGTTGACAAAAAATCCCGAATAATACGGTTGACTAGCGTGAACGTGAACACAGTCAAGGGTCTTCCATGAATGAGAGCCCTCGGACGAGAGAAGCAAGTCAGCCATTATTCGGGTATTCGAGGGATATGGTCAAAGATCCAATTAGGAATTTTGCTGCGAAGCTTCGTCTTTTTGATAGACAAATGCACCGTTAAAAATGGTTGCAGTGACTTCTACCTCAAGCAGCTCTTTTTCTGAAAGGGAAAGAATATTTTTCGAAAGAATGCAAAGATCAGCCAACTGCCCGACTTTGATCGAACCAATGTCTTGTCGACTGAGTGCCTGAGCTGCATCAGCGGTATGAGCAACCAGAGCATCCGCCACATTCATCACTTCAGAGGGCATCAATCCTTCTACTGGAGAGCCGTTTTTTTCTTTTCTAGCCACTGCATAATAGATCGAATCCAATGGAGACACATCGATCACTACTGGGCTGTCGGTTCCAAATGCTACTACAGCATCGTGGGTCAAAAAGGATTGAAAAGGAAACATTTGACTAGCGCGTTGCGGACCTACTTCTTCATCTAACGTTTCATAGCCGACTAATAAATGACTAGGTTGAACAGAAAGAACTAAATTGTCTTGTGCCACTAAAGAAAGATCTGCAGGATCCATGACTTCCAAATGCTCCAGTGTATTATTTTTACCGGCAGAGAGAGGGAAGCGCGCGTGACTTTCATTAAAAAAAGACAACGCTTGATGGATCGCTTGGTCACCGATCGTATGGATGCGCATCGGCCAATTTTGCTGGTTTGCTAAGAAAATCAACTGGCGCATTTTTTCAATTGCAATCAGCGGCATACCAATATCACCAGTAAAATAAGGCGTTTCGTACTCCGACTTCAACAAAGCAGTATGGGTACTTGTTACACCATCAAAGAACTGTTTCACACCACCCATTTGGACTTTCTCAGATCGATAGTTTTGATAGATATCAGTTAAATGCTCTATTTCCATACGCATCGCAGGGTAAAAAACCGCCCGTAAAGTCGCTTTTTCGGCAACTTTTTGGTAAAGCTCTGGATAAATCAAGTCGTCCCAGCTTTCGCCAGTCAGGGCAACATCGCCGATTGTAGTAATGCCATAGCGATTGAGCTGCTTCATGTAAGAAAGGTACGTTGAGTAACTGTTGGCTTGAAAAGATTGCAGCACCTCCGCCAAGTAATTAATAGCAACTGCCTCAAGAAAACAACCCGTCAATTCGCCATCTTTCATCAATGCTTCTCCACTGATTCCGGTAGGAACTGAATCGGTTGTGATTTCTAAGGCTTCCATTCCTTTACTGTTTAACCAAATGCTGTGGGCGTCTCCTGAGATCAGCATGACTGGCACTTCGTCACAGTAGTGATCAATCGTTGCTTTTGTGGGATAGACTTGTTGTCCAAAGTCACTGCTGAACCAACCAATCCCAATTTTCCAGCCATGGGTCACAGGAATTTGCGGTACTTGCTGGGCAACTGCTTCTTCAGTTGTTCCAGTGACATGAGTTAACTGCCCTGCATGAAGCAAAGCGGAAAGATAAAAGTGAATATGGGCATCGATAAAGCCAGGAATGATCATTTGGTCATGACAATCAATGATCGTTGTTTCAGCCGGTAAGTTGGTAGGTGTGGCATCCAAAGGACCCACATCCTTGATCCTAGTTCCTTCAATCAAAATAAAACCAGCAAAGGTCGTTTTTCTTTCTGTATCAAAAATGTAGGAAGACTTCAATAGTATATTCATTTTATAATCCCAACTTCCATTCGAGAAAAAGATCGTTGTACTGTTCAACGGCATTTTTTCCTAAGTATTCGTAGTGTTCCATCTGTTGCATTGCTTCCGGCTCTGGATAGAAAGCTTTATTGGAGGTCAATTCAGTCGGTAGCAGTTGCTTCGCGGTCTCACTCGGTGTCGCATAACCGACATACTCAGCGTTTTGAGCGGCGTTTTCAGGACGCAGCATGAAATTGATAAACGCATAAGCTCCTTCAAGATTGCCAACTGTTTTTGGAATCGCAAAGTTATCTGTCCAGATAGCACCGCCATCATCAGGGACGACATAGGTTATAGCAGGATTCTCAGACATGACATACGCTGCATCTCCTGAATAGCCAATGCCGATCGGTGCATCGTTGTTGACCATCAAAGTCTTGATCTCATCAGTGAGGACTGCTTTGACATTGGGGCGTAATGCTTCCAATTTCTCGATGGCTTGTTGAAGGTTTGCTGTATCTAGCTCATTTTGAGAAAGATCTAAAGTCTGCAAAGCCATTCCTAACGTTTCTCTTGCGCCATCAACAACTAGAATATCGTTGGCAAATTCCGGGCGCCATAAATCTGCCCAGCCATGAATGGTGGTAGGATCGATTTGGTCACTATTAACCATGATTCCAATAGTTCCCCAAAAATAAGGAATGGAGTAATGATTGTTTTTGTCAAAGCGCTGATCCATCAGAAAATCAGAAAGATCTTCACTGCCGACGAGTTTATCATGTTCTAAAGGAATCAGCAGCTGCTCCTCAATCATTTTAGGAATCATCGATTCACTGGGGAAAATCAAATCGTACCTGGTACCGCCTTGTTTGACCTTTGTTTCCATTGCTTCATTCGAATCAAATGTATTATAAATCACTGAATAGCCACTTTCAGTTTCGAATTTTTTTATCAGATCGGGGTCAATATATTCTCCCCAATTATAAATAATAACCGTGTTAGCATCATTTGCTGATGCACTTCCTGTTTCATTGGACAGTACAGCTTTGCCAACAAAAAGAATACCTAGGATCGCAATGATCCCGCCAAAAAATACGTGCAATCTTTTCAATTCATCAATTCCTTCTTTCTTATCACATTCTTATTCCTGTAGAATAAATGAAACCTTTTAAAAAGGCAATAAAAAGTTAGTCAGTGAAAAAACTGCTTTTTCTGATAGAAAAGGGAAAGTCGAAACAGTTGTAAAATCAGGGATCATTGCCTAAGCTATGAAAGAGACCTTTCGTTTCTTTAGAAAAATGACGGAAGCTCATTTACATAATCTCAAGGAGTGATTTACATGGAAACACGAGCAGTTGTTATTAATGAATATGGTGGTAAAGAAAAACTAGCAGAAGCGAAAGTTTCACTACCTGAACTCGGTGCGGATCAAGTGTTGGTGAAAGTTGCAGCAACTTCGATCAACCCAATTGACTGGAAATTACGCGAAGGATACTTGAAGCAAATGTTTCCTTGGTCATTTCCGATTATTCTAGGATGGGATGTTGCTGGAGAAATTGTTGAAGTTGGTCAGAAGGTTAAAGACTATCACGTAGGCGATCGGATTTTCGCTCGTCCAGAGACGACACGATTTGGGACCTATGCGGATTATACGATCGTGGATACCAACTTATTGGCACCTCTGCCAGAATCTATTGCCTTCACGGAAGCTGCAGCTGTGCCTCTAGCAGGATTGACTGCATTACAAGCTCTATTTGATCATGGTTCGTTAAAAGCTGGCGAAAAAGTGTTGATTCATGCCGGAGCTGGCGGAGTTGGGACCTACGCCATTCAACTTGCGAAAAATGCCGGCGCCTATGTCATCACGACGGCAAGTCCCCGTAATCATGAACTTGTTAAAAAATTAGGTGCAGATGAAGTGATCGACTACCATACAACGGATTTCGAAGAAGTTCTTACTGACATTGATTTAGTTTTTGATACAATGGGTGGCGAGATCCAAAAGAAAAGCTTCTCCGTTCTAAAAGAGCATGGCCGCTTGATTTCTGTACTGAGTATTGAAGATGAAACCTTAGCCGCAACGAAACAAATTGAAGCAAAAGCAATTTGGTTACGTACAAATGGAGAACAGTTAAGCGAATTAGCTAAACTAATGGCTGATGGCAAATTAGTAAGTGTGATTGGCGAAACTTTCCCATTGACTCGTCAAGGTGTCTATGATGCCCATGCATTAAGTGAAACACACCATGCGGTAGGGAAAATCGTGCTCGACAACCAAGAGAATCTGGATAAAAATCAAGCGAAGTAGAGGAAGAGCGGAAATGAGATTGTGGCATGAAGCACTTTTGACTAAATTACCCCGGCAGCAATTGCTGGGACAGCATCGGGAAGTAGCTGCGCTGAGAGGCGCTGGCTGGGGAAAGAAACATGCGACAGTCGATTATGTTTTTGATCATTCTCCATATAAGTTGTATCAATACCATCTACTCGTCATGGCAGAGATGCAGCATCGGGGATACCGTCCAGCAGCAGCATGGTTAGAGCCTACTTATCGCGGTCAAAAGACACCTCCTTATCAGGTGTTAGTGCCGATTGAGCAATCAGTCCCTATTTATCCTGAACATACTGCAATGTATTTAGAGGAGTGTTTAGCTAATTTAAGAAGCAAAGGGATCTATCTCTGATGGCTAATAAAAAAACAAAAAAGTGCGCGTTCTTGTTTGAAGCAAGGACGCGCTTTTACTTTCTAAAACAATTCGTATACATTAGACTTACAAAAAGTAAGCATATCTTTCGCGTTAATAAAAAGAAGTTGTTATAGTGAATGCAGGAAGTATTTGAAAAGAGGGAAATGACATGACAATCAATAACAAACAATTAGAATTTGGGTTAGATACCTTTGGCGATCTTGCCTTTGATGACCAAACCCATGAACGAATCAGTTACAGCCAATCATTAAGAAATATTATTGCAGAAGGAAAGTTGGCCGATGAAGTCGGTGTCGATATCCTCGCATTAGGCGAACACCATCGAGAAGAATACGCAATCTCAAGTCCAGACACCGTGCTAGCTGCGCTGGCAATGGTCACTAAAAGAATCAAATTAGGAACGGGAGTAACTGTATTAAGTTCTGATGATCCAGTTCGGGTCTATGAACGATTTGCGACAGTTGATGCCCTTTCAAATGGTCGTGCGCAGATCATGTTAGGAAGAGGGTCATTCACTGAATCTTTTCCACTGTTTGGCTATGATCTGCAAGATTATGAAGAATTATTTGAAGAAAAAGTAGCAATGTTTTACGAACTCCTTAAAGGGGAGCCACTGACCTGGAAAGGCAAATTTACTCAATCTTTGGAGAATGCCGAAGTTTATCCAAAACCCGAAGGAACACTGGATACGTATATTGGTGTGGGAGGAACACCGGAGTCGATTATTCGTGCTGTTCGCTACGGCTTTCCAGTTATGCTGGCAATCATTGGCGGGGAGCCTGCTCGATTTGCCCCCTATGTACAACTTTATCAAAAAGCAGCGCAGCAAATGGGCAGACCGATTCTTCCGGTAGGGATGCATTCCCATGGGGTGATTGCGGAGACGGATGAAGAAGCGTACGAAATCGGTTGGCACTATATCAAGAAAAGTATGGATAAAATCGGAGAAGACCGTGGTTGGCCCGAGATGTCGAAAGAACGTTTCGATTTTGAAGTAGAACATGGCTCTTACTATGTAGGCAGTCCTGAGACTGTGGCACAAAAAATTGCGCGAACGATGCCGCAAGTCGGCGTCGAACGGTTTGATCTTGTTTATGGAACCGGTGGACAATTACAAAAAGACCGTCTGCGGACTATCGAACTTTATGGTACAAAAGTAATCCCTAGGGTCAAAGAACTATTGAGATCAGGTGGGAAATAATGGAAAAATCTAGAATTGGCATCTTAGGAGCCGGCAAGTTGGGGTTAGCTTTAGCAAAATTAGGAGCAGAAGCTGGGTATGAGGTCTGGATCGCTAGCAGAAAGCCAGCGGAAAAGAATGCTCTAGCTGTTGAAATCCTTGCTCCAGGTGCAAAGGTGAAGAATGTCTCAGAGATCCTGACGGAAATGCCAGTCATTTTATTAGCAATCCCTTTAAGCAACTATCCGTCACTTCCCAAAGAGCAGCTGGCTGGTAAACTTGTGATCGATGCAATGAACTATTGGTGGGAAGTTGATGGAACCAGCAAAACGTATTCGACTGTTGAAGAAACATCTTCAGAAAGGGTCCAAAAATATTTTGACAAAAGCAGAGTTATCAAGGCATTCAACCATATGGGTTATCATGATGTTCAAGACGAAGCACGGCCGGCTGGTTCACCAGCCAGAAAAGCCATGGCAATCGCTGGTAATGATCCGGAATCTATGTCTCAAACGGCCAAAATCGTTGACGACTTTGGCTTTGATCCGGTAGTGATCGGTCGTCTAGCCAATGGTCTTATGCTAGAACCTGGCGGTGAACTTTTTGGCGCCAGTGAGACAAAAACAAATTTAAATCATTTAATTGAAACGTTTTATCAGAGTGCTCAAGGCAAACAATTACTCGAACGACAAAATTAAAAAGAACCTCTTTAGCGAAACTCACTTTTTCAGTGAGTAGGGCTAAGAGGTTCTTTTTGTTTCTCAATCTGCTGGATCGCTTTTTCTTGAATACTGTTTGCGATATAGCCAATCTCATTTCGTGTAATAAAGATGTCTGTTGCTTTGAAAGGAACTTTCTGAAAAGGAGGGACGATATTTCCGATAATCAAATCATAGGTTGCTTTGACGGCAGGGATTGAAAAAGAGTCTAACGGATTGAGAATCGTGATTTTCAGGTCGTAGGGGACGAACTGTTTGATTTGTGTTCGGATCATTTCCGTATGGTCGCTATTGGTATCGTAGAACAAGGCGAGATGATAATCTGCATGTTGATCAATGATTTGTTTTGTAAATAGTGGAAAAGAAGTATGGAAAATATAAATCAAATGGTTGATCGTAGCAGGGCGAATCGCCGGTAATTCAGAATGAGTCACTAGCTGAACAATATCTTTGTTGATTGCTTGCTGGACAGGATCGCAGTTGTCAACAAAACGGGCCAGGCGATCATTCAAAATACAATACGGAACATTCAAATTCGTTTCCAGCAAATATTTGAAACTAACAGCATCCAATTTTTCTTGAAAGTCTGTTTCGGTGTAATGGTATTTAAGAAAAATTTGTTTAGTCAATTGATAGAAGATTTTTTTTACTTGTTTATAGATAGCTGGGTCGGCTGTGATATGAGAAGTCAGATAACCCATAACTTTTTCTAAATAAGAGCGTTTGTAGCGAGAGAATTCAGCGAGATCGATTTTTTCTAGAAAATATTCAATTTTATTCGATTGCACTTCCGTGGCAAAAAGCTTCTCTCGTTTACTATGTACATAAATGATAAACGCTATTTTTCGTATGTCAGAAAAATACAGCTTTAATGGAGTAACTTCAGCCAAAAGTTGTGCAACCTTTAAAAATTCTTGTTCCTGATTTTTACTGGCATCTCTAAACTCATGTTGGTATTTCTCCAAAAAGAAAACCATGTAAAACTGGCGAATAGTAATTTCATTCCCAGCTATGCGGATAGGTTTTTTTTCTATATGAAAATCAAAAGGACGTATGACCGTGTTGATTTTTTTAATTAAACGAATAATTGAGGATTTGCTTAGATTCAATTCAATCGCTAGTGTCTCATAACTGGAAAAGTGGGATGAAAACAGAAGTTCCAAGAGTTTGAAAGCAGAAGAGTCAGCCAAGAAAAAACTATAGACATCCGATCGTGAAGCGAAAGAATGGAATTCCAAACTCACTTGGGAATGATTGTCTATATTTATTTGAAGAAAGGACAGATCGTGATTGATCTCTGTCACATACTTTCTGAACAACGACAAAGACAGGTCAAATTCATCCAGCAAATCAGCAATAAAACAGTGACGGTCATGCAACAAACTTTCAATCAACTGCAATTTTATTTGTGAAGCAGTTGACAATAAACCTCTGAACATAGCTTTCCTCCAATCAGTTATGTATTGATGGTAGCACGTTTTTCCAAATAGTCAAAAATATTTGAAAAATGATTTTTTTTTGAACACTTGGTTTGTGGCAAATTTGGGAAAATAAAGGTGAGATAACACATGCTTTTTTATTGATACTTGTCTCTGATTTTCTATAAAAAAGGTATGTTATTGAATGAAAAATAGGTTCTGGTCTAGCTATATCAATCGTTATGCTGTCTTCGGAAGAATGAGGGAAGAACGTACAGTACGGTGCCATCATAAATAATTATATTGGTTGGTTCTTTTAGAAAAATTTATATTTTAGAAAAGTAAAAAAATTAAGTTTTTCTAAAAAGTAACAGTTGTTTTTTTAGAAAGGATGAATCACTATGAATAAAAAACTATGTGCATATTTGAGCTTGTTGATTTTGCTAGGTGCGACTTTTTGTACACCGGCAATTGCAGTAGCTGAAATGGTTTCAAATATAGAAGTTGAAAGTCAAACGAGTCAATCGAATTCACCTGCGACAGACACAAAAACGGAAGAATCAACAACAACTTCAGAAAACGCGGAGAGTACTAGTCAAACAGTCGAAGATACCTCAAGCAGTCAACCGGAAAAAGCGACCACTACTACTACGACTGAAACGTCCACTTCAGAGTTGAATCAAAATACAATACAGCCAAGAGCACCCACGGAGGATTCAGAGACTGAATCTACCGAACAAGCAGCCACTCCAAATGCTGTTAATCCAGATTTAAATGCTCGAGGAATTCAACTATTTGATAATGTACGAATTACAGATATGAATGATCAACCTTTTGATCAAAACAATCCTCCTTATTATAACGACAATATTAAGATTCACTTTGACTGGTCATTATCTGATCAGGAGGAAATCAAAAACGGTGATTATTATATTTATCAGCTACCAAGCTATTTTGCTGTTCACAATGAGGTGTCAGGCACATTACAGCGTTCAGGTGGAGGATCATTAGGAGACTTTTATCTAAATGCAAATGGAGAATTAAAGATTGTTTTCAATGAAAACGCAGAGAATCTATCGGGTAGAAGTGGAACAATCAATCTTGAAACCGAATTGAAAGTGTCAACAATCACAGAAGATGTTGTCATCGAAACTGGTATTTATGACCGTGATGGCAATGAGATCCTGATTACTTTACCAATCTATCAAATCGATATTACGAAGAGTGGGAAAGTAAGTACTAGTGGCTCAATTGTTTGGGAGATCGTATATAATACTGAAAGCAAGGAACTGGAAAACGTCGTTGTGACAGATAAACTACCAAGCGGATTGGCATATTCTCATTCTTATGGTTACCTTTATGATGGAGACGCTTGGGTTAGAACTAGCGACTTGTATACTTATAACTCAACGACTGGAACTTTTACATTCAATCAAAAAATCGATAAGCCAGTCAAAATTGAAATTTATAGTGTTGTCAATGATCCAACGATTAACTCCTTCAAAAATGTTGCTCAAATCACTGGAGATAATTTCCATGAAAAATCAGTTGAAGCAACAGTCAGCTATGATGAATCTGCGGAATATAAGCGATTTTTAGGTTATGATCAGTCAACTGGTCGTGCTTCTTGGGAGGTTTCTTTAGATCTTAGCAAAGACGGTTCAATTCTCACTGATAAAACGTATTCTGGATCACTTTCAGAAAATGCATTGCATTATTTAGTAGCCGATTCTGTAGTGGTCAGAAACAAAAATGATAACAGTATTGTGACAGATTGGCACTTTGATGAAGCAGGAGAAATAAAAAAAGATAATCAGCTTGTTCAATTTCAACTTGTGTTTGCTCATGCTGGACAATATGTGATTCGTTATGAGACACAACTCTTTGATCCAGTACTGGCGAATACTAGAATTACTAACTATATAACTATCAAAGATGATACGACAACTTCTCATAATGGGTCGGGAACAGTGACCCCAACAAGCAAAATTGGTGTGACAAAAACAGCACCATCAAAAAGTTATCAGGATCAAACGATTCAATGGCAGATTGAGATAAATCAGCAATATGTAGAAGTGGAAAATATGGTCATCACAGATCGCTATCGAGAAATTAGTGGGACAAATATTAGTGGATTAGAATTGATTGAAGACTCTCTTGTTTTAACTGCAACTAGCCAGTCAGGAGAAGTTAAAGAATTGACTTCAAGCGACTTTGATTTATCGAAGCAGCGTGAAACCACTTCTGGAGAAAATCCAATTGAGTACGAATCTGGTTTTCAAATTAAACTAAAAGGAAACTATGCAAAGACAGCAGACAAAATTACGGTCAGATTCAAAACGACTTTTGATATGACGACACAGATCGCTTTAGGAAGTGCCAAAACACGTTTTAGTAATTCTGCTTTTGTCGATTATGAAATTGACGGTAACTCTTATAGGGAAGCCGCTCAAGCAAATTCATGGATGGACACTACTTGGACCTTAAACGCGCTAAAAGCAGGGCTTTTCATTCCAAAAGGAGGAGATGTAAAAGCATACTTGCAAGCAGCTTTTAACCGTAATTTCCCAAATATCTTTTCAGAAGATGTTGCTACAAGTGATCAAATCTATTGGATGGGATTATTTAATACGTATAAAGCGACACTTCATGAAGGAACCAAGATTGTCGATCAATTACAAGATGGTCAAACATTTAAAGAAGCAGTAGTTTATACAGTTGACGTATCCGGAACAGGAAACCAAGTAAGATCTCTGAAGGAAGAATTGAGCTCAGCTGATTATCGCTTGACGTATGATCCAGTGACAAAACAAGTGACAGTAGAACTGTTGAAAGACACTTCAGAAACGATTGCTGTCTTCATTGCTGTCGAAGCAGCTACAGATGTTTACAAGTACAATAATATGATCTCTTTGACAGATGGTACAACGGATTTAACTGCTGAAGCGCAAGTTGAGAAATCCGCAAAAGGAAACTGGTTAACAAAAAATGGCACTCAAAATGTTGACAATAATCGACTGTTGGATTGGGAAGTACTGGTTAACCAAGATAGTCGAACGATCAAGAATGCTGTGATTGAAGATACGATCAATTATAATCAACAGACTTTCTTGTACGATGAGACAGGAAAAGTCCTTGTTGATGTGTATAAAGCCGTCAAAGACGGAGATCAATGGATAAAAGGTGAGAAAGTTATTTTCAATAATCAAGACAATCCAAATGTAACAACGAATGGTATTGATGGAACATTCACATTACGTATTGCTTTTGAGGATGTCATTGACAGTCCATACTTCATCGTTTATCAAACGAAACTTGATCCTGGCATTCGAAATAATGAAGTTGTTTCAAATGATGTGTCTCTTTACGGAAGTCAGACGGAAATCCATCAAGTAACAAAAGACGTAATCGTCAAATCTACCAACGGTAGCGGTACTTCAACGGGAACAAATGGCTCGTTGACAATCAAGAAATATGACAGAGAAGGGGATAAGGAAGCTGGGATCAACAAAGAGGCACATTTCCAACTCAGTCGTAAAAATGCCGAAGGAAATTACGAAGTTGTTTTCTCCGAACTTGTTGTCAGAAATAATAAGTTGATTCAAGGAACTAGCGAATTTGACCGCTTAGATGGGCTACGATATGGAGATTATAAAATCCAAGAAACGAAAGCACCAGATGGATATGAGCGGGATGAAAAAGAATATACGTTTACGATCTCGAGCGAGGAAGTCGATTATGTCTTTGAACTAGCTAATACAAGGGAAATTATCGAAACTAGCCTAGCTTTAACGGCTACGAAAGCTTTGGAAGGCCGACAGATCGAAGACGGGGAATTCACTTTTGTTTTGGCAGATGAAGAAAATAAAATCCTTCAAGAAAAGACGAACAAGGCAAATAATATTCTTTTTGATGAGATTACTTATCAAAAAGAAGGAACCTATCGATATAAAATTTATGAAGTACAAGGACATGACGCTACGATTAGCTATGATGATTCAATCACCAATGTTACAGTAGAGGTGAAAAATAACGACGGACAATTGGAAGCAACAGCGACTTATGAAGGCAATGCCGTCTTCACGAACACTTACACACCAAAAGCTGGCAGTGTAGTGTTGGAAGCTGAGAAAGTCTTGACTGGCCGTTCACTAGTCGCAGGGGAGTTCACTTTTGAATTAGTCGATCAAGAGGGGCAAGTGATTCAAAGCCAAACCAACGATGGTAGCGGAAAAATTTACTTCGATGCGATTCCATACGAAGAGGCTGGTGACTACAATTACACGATCCGTGAAAAAGCGGGTCAAGATGACACAGTCACTTATGATGATACGGAAGTGCCAGTGACTGTAAGCGTCAAGGACAATGAAGGACAACTGGAAGCAACAGCCACCTATGAAGGCAACGCCGTCTTCACGAACATTTACACACCAAAAGCTGGCAGTGTAGTGTTGGAAGCTGAGAAAGTCTTGACTGGCCGTTCACTAGTCGCAGGAGAATTTACTTTTGAATTAGTCGATCAAGAAGGACAGGTAATCCAAAGTCAAACCAATGACGGCACAGGGAAAGTTTACTTCGACGCGATTCCATACGATAAAGCCGGCGAGTACAACTACACTATTCGTGAGAAAGCGGGTCAAGATGACACAGTCACTTATGATGATACGGAAGTGCCAGTGACTGTAAGAGTGAAGGACAATGAAGGACAGTTAGAAGCAACAGCCACCTATGAAGGCAATGCCGTCTTCACGAACACTTACACACCAAAAGCTGGCAGTGTAGTGTTGGAAGCTGAGAAAGTCTTGACTGGCCGTTCACTAGTCGCAGGGGAGTTCACTTTTGAGTTAGTCGATCAAGAGGGACAAGTGATTCAAAGTCAAACCAATGACGGCACAGGGAAAGTTTACTTCGATGCGATTCCATACGAAGAGGCTGGTGACTACAATTACACGATCCGTGAAAAAGCGGGTCAAGATGACACAGTCACTTATGATGATACGGAAGTGCCAGTGACTGTAAGCGTGAAGGACAATGAAGGACAATTGGAAGCAACAGCGACTTATGAAGGCAACGCCGTCTTCACGAACACTTACACGCCAAAAGCTGGCAGTGTAGTGTTGGAAGCTGAGAAAGTCTTGACGGGCCGTTCACTATTCGCAGGGGAGTTCACTTTTGAATTAGTCGATCAAGAGGGACAAGTGATTCAAAGCCAAACCAACGATGGCACAGGGAAAGTTTACTTCGATGCGATTCCATACGAAGAGGCTGGTGACTACAATTACACGATCCGTGAGAAAGCGGGTCAAGATGACACAGTCACTTATGATGATACGGAAGTGCCAGTGACTGTAAGTGTGAAGGACAATGAAGGACAATTGGAAGCAACAGCGACTTATGAAGGCAATGCCGTCTTCACGAACACTTACACACCAAAAGCCGGCAGTGTAGTGCTGGAAGCTGAGAAAGTCTTGACTGGCCGTTCATTAGTCGCAGGGGAGTTCACTTTTGAGTTAGTCGATCAAGAGGGACAAGTGATTCAAAGTCAAACCAACGACGGCACAGGGAAAGTTTACTTCGATGCGATTCCATACGATAAAGCCGGCGAGTACAACTACACGATCCGTGAGAAAGCAGGTCAAGATGACACAGTCACTTATGATGATACGGAAGTGCCAGTGACTGTAAGTGTGAAGGACAATGAAGGACAATTGGAAGCAACAGCGACTTATGAAGGCAATGCCGTC